>JALVRY010000458.1 GCA_027024625.1 Thiotrichaceae bacterium | reverse complement strand
ATATACTCTTATTTTGTAACAACTTTTTTACAAATTATTAGCTATCAAATTTTAATCACCTCACATCAAAATAATAATTCCTTTCCTATACTCCTTATAATAACAATAACTTGCAGTAAGTAGCGTTCACTGAAAAATAGGCAGATAAATATTTTTCTTTATCTCTTTTTCAGGATTTTTTGATCAAGGCAACACGTCACTTGCTTAATCGCACTCTTGCACAGAGGAATTAAATCGATGAGAATTTTATTAATTTTGCTTGCCACTCTCTTTTGGAGTATTGGTAGTTGGTGGTGGTACACCTGTAAAATAAAAGGCTTTTGCACTGGTGGGGATACCGCTACCTCAACAACTACCACCGCCATGACTGAAACACCTACAACAACTCTCGCACCTACCTCCACAGATACAGATAACGACGGCCTTAGTGATGAGTTAGAAACTAAGCTTGGCTTAGACCCATCAAGCAATGACAGTGACCATGACGGACTCCACGACGCAATAGAAGTTGGGAATAACCCCGAACAAGCCATTGACTCTGATAATGATGGAATAATCAACGCCTTAGATAATGACGATGATAACGACACCATCACCACTCAAAATGAGCAGGCCGATAACAACGGTGATGGCAACCCTTCAGATGCAGTAGACACGGATGGCGATGGCACTCCAAACTATTTAGATACTGATAGCGATGGAGACGGACTACCCGATGCTGATGAAATTCGCTTAGACTTAAACCCACTTGTTGTAGATACAGATGGCGATGGTATCGACGATAAAACAGAGGTTGGAAGCAATACGAATACCGCTATTGATTCAGATGGAGACGGCACAATTGATGCGCTTGACACAGACAGTGGCCCAGCAGCATCAGCAGCTAACCCTACACAAAACAACCTTATCACAGCAGACGAAGCATCAACGCCAAATGAAACAAGCTTTGATTCATCTGCTGATACACAAAATGCAGATTCAGCCCAAACTAAAGAAAGTGCAAACACAGAGACAAGCAAGCCCACAAACGAGACTAATCCAAAAAACACAGATCAAGTCTCTGTTGACACAGGAAACACCCAGAGTTCGACAACGAGTGGGGATATTACTCCCGCTAATATCTACTTCCCCTTCCGATCTGCTGACCCACAGCTATCAGGTAAGGCCAAAACATATTTTGACTCCGTTGTTAGTGCATTAAAAGCCAATACTGAACTCAAAATCATGTTAATTGGGCATACCGATAATATAGGCAGTGATAGTGACAACCAAAAACTTGGACTCAGGAGAGCTCAAATTATTAAACAAACTTTGATTGATCAAGGTGCCCCAGCAGAGCAAATACAAACTTCATCACAAGGTGAAAGCAACCCTATTGCAACAAATGAGACCCAAGAAGGACGTGATCAAAACCGACGTGTTGAGTTATTACCACAATAACAACGTTAAAAAGCACTGAAGCTCTTTTGAAAGTTGAGTGCTTAAAAATAAATAAAGTGAGGATTAGTTATGTTTGAAAATGTTACCAGCCGTTACGATATGAGTGACGCAACCGTCGAAATTATTGTTATTTTATCAATCGCCTTTCTACTAGGGCTACTACTTGGTTATTTACTTAGCCAAAGCAACTGCGAAAAGAGACAAGAAGAAAACAATGAGCTAGAGACTAACGATATTAACACTCAGAAAACCACTGAAACACCTAGCGATGTAATACCTGATAGCTGGAAGCCAAGCTTTTTATCAGCGCCAATGGGTAGTGCTGATGACCTAAAACGCATTAGCGGTGTTGGCCCCGTACTTGAGAAAACACTAAATGAACTCGGCATATTTCACTATAAACAAATCGCAGAGCTAAGTAGCAACAATGTATCTTGGTTAAATAATTATATGGCATTTCCGGGGCGCATAGAGCGTGAAAATTGGGTAAGCCAAGCTAGAGATTTAATGCAAGGCATACAGACAGACTTTGCAAATCGTTATGATAAAGGCCAAACAAGCTGATACAAAAAATATAAATATTAGACACAAAAAAGCTCGGAACTTGAAAAAGTCCCGAGCTTTTTTTACATTCTAAGAACATAAAAGAGATTCAGTCTATGCTTAAATCTCTTTTAGAAAAGTATCAAACCTTCTCTTTGATACGTGCAGACTTACCAGTACGACCACGTAGATAATATAGCTTTGCACGACGAACATCACCACGACGCTTTACAGTGATGCTATCAACGATAGTGCTATACGTCATAAAGATACGTTCAACACCTTCACCGTGTGAAATTTTACGCACGGTAAACGCTGAATTAAGACCACGGTTACGCTTAGCAATAACAACACCTTCAAAAGCCTGCAAACGCTCAGTTTTACCTTCTTTTACCTTAACTTGAACAACAACGGTATCACCGGGAGCGAACTCAGGAATCTCTTTTCCTTGCATTTGCTCTTGTTCAATTTCCTGAATAATCGTGCTCATATCTACCTCTAATCTAATCAATCGGCTTCTTTTTTCAAGGAAACCTTTAAATAATCACTAAGAAGATTCAATTCTTCTTCGTTTAATTCTTTACCTTCCAACAAATCAGGGCGACGCTTTTGCGTTCGACCCAGTGATTGTTGCTTTCTCCATTTGGTAATCTCCGCATGATTACCACTTTTTAACACACTAGGAACACCCAAACCACCAACCAATTCTGGTCGCGTATAATGTGGGCAATCCAACAATCCATTGCTAAATGAATCTTGTTCTGCTGAGTCTTGATGACCTAGTACATTGGGCAACAAACGACTAACTGCATCAATCAACACCATTGCACCCAATTCGCCGCCACTAAGAACATAGTCGCCAATTGACCATTCCTCATCAACCGCTAATTCAATGACCCTTTCATCAACACCTTCATAACGACCACAAAGCAAAGTCAAACTTTCCTGTTTTGACATATCTCGCACTGCAGATTGCGTCAATGGTTGACCTTGCGGACTAAGATAAATCACCTTGCCCGACGAGTTTCTCTTTACATCACGAATTGTATCTAATAAGCAATCCGCTTTCATTACCATACCAGGACCACCGCCATAAGGACGATCATCAACTGTCCGATGTTTATCCTTGGTATAATCGCGTGGATTCCAACAATGAAGCTCCACAGCCCCCTGCTCTACCGCTCGACGAGGCATTCCAGAGGCAACAACAGACTCTACTAGCTCTGGAAACAAGGTAATCACATCAAAGCGAAAGCCCATTAAAAATCAGGATCCCAATCAACCGTAATTACCGAGTCTTCTAAATCAACTGACTTAATAACATCTTTATTAATAAATGGGATTAAAGACTCGCCGCCATCAAGCTTTTTTACCATTAGCACATCATTAGCACCCGTGGCAAAAATATAGTCGACAATTCCAATCTCAACACCATCTATTGTATCAACGCGCAAACCTTCCAACTCAGACCAGTAAAACTCGCCTTTGGCTAGCTTAGGTAACTGCTCACGCTTAACCGCAATTTCTAGACCAATTAATGTTTCTGCTCGGTTTCGATCATTAATACCATCTAATTGGGCTACAACCGTCTTTGCCTGCTTTTTTCCACTTTTCACCTTAATCGGAATCCAGCTTCCTCTCTGCTTTAGATACCAAAGCGAGTAATTAGCAATTCCTTCACGCGGGTCTGTGTAAGAATAAACTTTTACCCAACCTTTAACACCAAAGACACCAGAGATTTTCCCCAATGTCACAAAGTCGGAATTTGCAGGCATTTAGCTTTAAGCTGCTTGCTCAGATGCAGCTGCTTTAGCAGCATCTTTTAATAATGATTTAACGCGATCAGTTGCTTGCGCACCTTTTGACTTCCAAAAGTCAACACGATCAGCTTCAACTTTAAGACGAACTTCTTGTCCGCGAGCCATTGGGTTAAAATAACCAACACGCTCAATATAACCACTGTCACGAGGCTTACGCTCATCGCTTACTACAATGTTGTAAAATGGGCGCTTTTTAGAGCCGCCTCTTGCTAAACGGATTTTGACCATTGATCAAACACCTTTAAAATTTTGTGATACTAATTCCACTCAGCTCAATTATTTGGCGGACAGCCAAACCTTGCACCGAATGAAGCAAACGCGTGATTATATGCATTTAGCCACAAAAGTGAAGTAGATAATCATAATTAAAAAAAAATTACCCAAGAAAAGTATATCCTTCTCATCAATGCTATTACTTTATGCTAGATTAATGTGCTCTAATATTCTAGAAAGCGTCTAATCTTGACTAAGGCACACATCATGACGGAAAACACAGCACAACTTATCGAACCATTACAAAACCAAGTCAGAATGGTTGGAGACCTACTCGGTCAAGTTATAGAAGAACAGGAAGGCAAAGAACTTTTAGATATTATAGAACAGCTTAGACGTGGCTTTATCGAACTCCGAGAAAAAGAAGATACAAATAAGCGTCAGGAGTTAATGAGCCTCATTGAAAGCCTAGATAAAGAGAAATTGCTCACCGTCATTCGTGCCTTCAATACCTTCTATTCCCTTTCAAATATTGTGGAAGAAGACAACTTACATAAGTATCGTCGTAAAAAATTTAATGAGGGTGGAGAATCTCTATGGGAGGGATCATTTCTAAAAACTGTTCGTGATATGCATAACGAAGATGGAATAACAGAAGATCAGTTACAAACCATCGTCGATCAAATGAAGTATATTCCCGTCTTTACCGCCCATCCAACAGAAGCCCGTAGAAAAACACTGATGGATTTGCAACGCAATATTTTCCTCATTATTGATGAGCTACAAACCCCAAATCTCTGTAAAGAACAAACTAACTCACTTAATCGCCAACTCAAAGCAAAAATCCAGTTACTTTGGCGTACTAATGAAGTTAGAACCCTAAAACCAAATGTAATTGATGAAATCAACTATGGTTTATATTACTTCAGAGAAAGCTTATTCGATGCCATACCTATGGTTTATCGTTATTTTGAGCGTGCTATCCGCAAAACTTACGGTTTAAATACAACCATCAAAATCCCAAGTTTTTTACGCTTTGGATCATGGATTGGCGGAGATAGAGATGGTAATCCTTATGTCACCTCCGATATTACACGTCATGCCATTCGCCTACACATGCAAGCCGCGTTAGATATTTATATCGAAAAAACCAAAAAGCTTGAAAGCTCACTGACCCATTCCTTGGAGTTTATAAAAACCTCACCTGAGTTTTCGATGCGCTTAGATGAGCTTAATAAAAAATATGCAGAACAGGCCTTTAAAAACCGTTCTGCCTTATTTGCCGATGAACCTTATCGACGTGCATTAAGCATTATTCTATATCGCCTTAAAGAAAGTTTGCGTACCGTTAAAAAACGCGTCCGCTCTGAAGGCAAAAACCATAAAAAAGCAGGTGCAGATATATACACAACATCCAGCGAATTTCTCAATGATCTAAACCTCATTAAAGACTCCCTAAAAAGCCATGACGATCATGATATTGCGAGCAGAGGCATTAAAGATTTAATCCGCCTAGTTGAAACCTGTGGGTTTAGCTTGTATAGCTTAGATATTCGCCAAGAATCAACCGAGCACACCAATACCGTTAATGAAATCCTGCAACAAATAACGCCTGATATTGACTACATGCAGCTCGATGAAGAGCAGCGTATCAATACGCTAAGCCAATTAATCGAGAGAAAAAATCTACCTAAGCCAAATACAACATACCTTAGCGAAAGAGCCAACGAAATATTCGACATATTCAATATCATGATTGAGATGAGAAAAGAAGCCGGTGAGGACGTATTCGGCACTTACGTTATCTCTATGACACACACCGCCAGTCACGTGCTAGAAGTCATGCTCCTTGCAAAACTTGCGGGATTGATTGGCGTAGACAAAAACAATAAGCCATTCTGCAATATTTCAATCTCACCATTATTTGAAACAATCGAAGATCTCAAACATATTGAACCTGTATTGACCCAACTATTTGAGAACAAAACATATCGCAGTTTATTATCTCTTACCGATGATTTACAAGAAGTCATGCTGGGCTATTCTGATTCCTGTAAAGATGGCGGTATATTAGCCTCCAACTGGAATCTCTATAACGCACAAACACAAGTTATCGAGCTTACTGATAAATACAAAGTTAAATGCCGACTATTCCACGGGCGTGGCGGTACTATTGGACGTGGCGGTGGCCCTACTCATGATGCCATCATATCTCAACCTGCGGATACCGTGCATGGTCAAATCAAATTTACCGAGCAGGGTGAAGTACTCTCAAATAAATATGCCAATGAAGAAACAGCAATTTATGAGCTAAGCATGGGAGCAACAGGGCTACTTAAAGCAAGCAAATGTTTAATCGAAAAGCACGGCCCTTACAGCGACGAGTTTTTATCAACAATGTCAGAGCTAGCCAGCACTGGCGAAGCGGTCTATCGCGATTTAACAGAGAACACCAAAGGCTTCCTAGACTACTTTTATGAAATCACGCCTGTGCAAGAAATAGGACAACTTAACATCGGCTCCCGCCCTTCGCATCGAAATACGGGTGATCGCTCAAAGTCATCCTTACGCGCAATTCCTTGGGTATTCGGTTGGGCACAAGCACGACATACTCTGCCCGCATGGTACGGTATTGGCTCGGCAATTGAAGCCTTCCGTGCAAAAAACCCCGATACAGCAGAGGCTTTACTCAAGAAGATGTATAAAGAATGGCCTGCATTCCAAGCCCTATTAAGTAATGTGCAAATGGCTTTATTTAAAGCACAAATGAATATCGCCAAAGCTTACGCACAGCTTATGCCAGATCACGAGTTGGCCAACTCAATTTTTACTAAAATTAAAACTGAATTTGAGCTCACTAAAAAGTCTATTCTTGAAATTGCAGAAATCAGTACACTGATGGAAGAGGACGAGTTATTACAATACTCCATGTCTCGCCGTGACCCTTACCTAGATCCGTTAAATCACATTCAAATCACATTAATACGTCGCCATCGACAGGATGATGACAATGAAGAATGGCTAAACCTTTTACTACGCACCATCAATGCCATTGCCAGCGGCATGAGAAATACAGGTTAAACAACAATAAACAGGACACATAACATAAACCGTCCACACAAATAATTAAGGAAACAACCATGCCAAAAGCAGGTGACTTAAAACGAGGAATGCTCATTGATTTCAATGGCATTCCGCATGTTGTAAAAAAAGTAGAAGCCAAAAGCCCTTCTTCTCGTGGAGCATCAACGCTATATAAAGTCCGCCTTAACAATCTACAAACAGGTCAAAAGCGTGATGAATCTTATAAAACAGATGATATGCTAAAAGAAGCCGACTGCACGCGTGTAGCCGTACAATATTCCTATAAAGATGGCGATATGGTCACCTTTATGAACATGGAAGATTACTCACAATACAGCCTAAACGAAGACGATTTAGAAGGGCAAATCGGTTATTTAAGCGAAGGACTCGAAGGTATCACGGCATTATTAATGGATGGCAATGTACTTGGCATAGAACTACCCGCATCCGTCAGCTTAGAAATCATCGAAACATCGCCCAAAATCAAAGGTGCAAGTGCCTCCAGCCGTACCAAGCCAGCCACCTTATCAACAGGCATTGAGATTCAAGTACCTGAATATTTAGATGTAGGTGAGGTGATTAAGGTAAACACATCAACAGGAAAGTTCATGTCACGAGAATAGTCACTTATTGTGAGTAATGATGATGGGTAAGGCGAGATACACTCCTACTTACCCATAAATAATTATGCCTTACGGTGGTAATCCATAATCTTCTCAACTTCATTCTTTGAACCCATAATAACGGGTACACGTTGATGTGGGTCACCATTAGGCTGAACCTCTAAAATACGCTCATAACCTGTATACGCTGCTCCACCCGCTTGTTCAACAATCATTGCCATTGGATTTCCTTCATACAACAAACGTAGCTTTCCACCCACTTCACGATTACGGTCATCAATTGGGTAAAGGAAAACACCACCACGGCAAAGAATACGGTGAATTTCACCCACCATGGCAGCAACCCAACGCATATTGTAACGCTTACCTAGCTTGCCCTCTTCGCCTTGAATACAATCTGCATAATATTCTTGTACGGGCTTCTCCCAGAAACGCTGATTCGATGCATTGATTGCAAACTCTGCCGTCTCTTCAGGGATAGACATATTAGGGTGCGTCAAAATAAACTCACCTATTGATGCACAAAGCGTAAAGCCATTCACTCCATTACCTGTTGTTAATACCATCATGGTTGATGGTCCATACAAGCAATAACCCGCTGCAACTTGCTCAACACCCGGACGAGAAAAATCTTCGGCTGTTGGATTTTCTTTGCCCTCAGGTGCTTTCAGAATAGAAAAGATCGCCCCTACATCCATATTGATATCCATATTCGATGAACCATCAAGCGGATCAAAGGTAACAAGATAATGAC
>JALVRY010000457.1 GCA_027024625.1 Thiotrichaceae bacterium | reverse complement strand
TCTGTGTTTATCTCGACAATTGCTCCTGCATTGTTCTACTACGCCACGTCCTTGTGGCTATGTGTGCATCTGTGGTTGATTTTTATTAACCGCGTAACACCAGTTATCTAAAAACCTCCGTGTCCTCTGTGCCTTTTTCTCCGTGCCCTCTGTGTTAAAAAGCCTCTTAACGAGGCAAATCCGAAGACCCCATCAAAAACGCATCCACCGCCCGAGCACACTGCCTACCCTCACGAATCGCCCAAACGACCAAAGATTGTCCACGTCGCATATCGCCAGCGGAGAAGACTTTATCTAGCGATGTGGCGTAAGCATCATCACCGTCGGTGTTTGCTTTTACGTTACCCATTGCGTCATATTCAACGCCAAGTTCGTTTAACATGCCTTCTTGCACGGGATGCACAAAGCCCATCGCTAAAGTTACGAGGTCGGCTTTTAGTTCAAATTCAGAGCCTTCGATTTCGCTCATGTTCCAGCGTCCTGAATCATCTTGCGTCCACTCAACTTTTACGCATTTGATTGCAGTGAGTTTGCCGTCTTTGCCGATAAATTCTTTAGTCGCGGTTGAGAACATGCGTTCGCAGCCTTCTTCCTGTGAGGTAGATGTCCGCATTTTATTTGGCCATTCAGGCCATACCAATAGCTTGTCTTCCTTTTCAGGCGGTTGTGGCATGATCTCTAACTGAGTGATAGAGGCCGCACCATGGCGGGCGGATGTGCCGATGCAATCCGAGCCAGTATCACCACCACCGATGACGACAACGTGCTTGCCTTCGGCTGAGATAAAGGCATCGTCTGTATTTACGCCTTGTACTTTTTTGGTATTGCCACGAAGGAAATCCATCGCAAAATATATACCATCAAGATCACGATTAGGGATGGGTAAGTCGCGTGGTTGCTCAGAACCGCCCGTTAATACTACCGCATCGTATTTCTCTAATAAGTCTTTTGCAGGAATATCAACACCGATATTGGTATTGGTTTTGAACTCCACGCCTTCTGCCATCATCTGCGAAATACGACGGTCGATGATTTTCTTATCTAACTTAAAATCAGGGATGCCGAAACGTAGCAAGCCACCAATACGCTCTTGACGCTCATAAACCGTAACCGAATGACCAGCACGAGCTAACTGCTGTGCTGCTGCCATTCCCGCAGGTCCAGAACCGACGATAGCAACGGTTTTATCGGTTTTGTATTCACAAGGTTGTGGCTGAATCCAGCCTTCGCTCCAGCCTTTATCAACGATTGAAAATTCAATATTTTTGATAGTAACAGGCGTGTTTTCAAGGTTGAGAGTACATGATTCTTCGCAGGGTGCAGGGCAGATTTTGCCTGTGAATTCTGGGAAGTTATTGGTTGAATGTAATGTAACCAATGCCTCTTGCCAATCGCCATTAAATACTAAGTCATTCCAGTCTGGAATGTTGTTATTAACAGGACAGCCGTTGTGGCAGAAAGGAATGCCGCAGTCCATACAGCGAGCACCTTGCTCTTTTATCTCGTCATCACTGAGTAAAATTGCGAATTCATCAAAGTGTTTGATGCGTTCTTCAACAGGAGCATAGCTAGGTGTTTTGCGGTCAAATTCTAAAAATCCAGTCGCTTTTCCCATGATTATTGATCTCCTGTTGCGTTAGCGGCTTCTTGTTCTTGTTTCAATTCCAACAATGCACGACGGTATTCAATGGGCATGACTTTAACGAATTTACCGCGATAATCATCCCAGTTGTCTAAAATATTTTTGGCAACACTACTATTGGTGTAGTGCAGATGGTTGGTGATAATTTGCTTGAGGCGAGTATCGTCAAAGCGAGTCATATCGTTACTAATATCAGCATCCGAAGTATCATCTGCGAGGATAGGTTCAAGCTCGACCTGTGCCATATTGCAACGTGATTCAAACGTGCCATCTTCATCAAGTACATAAGCAATACCGCCCGACATACCAGCAGCAAAGTTACGCCCCGTTGAACCAAGCACAACGACGATTCCACCTGTCATGTACTCACAACCATGATCGCCAATACCTTCAACAACTGCTGTTGCACCCGAGTTACGCACACAGAAGCGTTCGCCACCGACACCGTTGAAATAAGCCTCACCTTTGATTGCACCGTACATCACGGTATTACCAACGATAATATTTTCTTCAGGCTTTTCTATCGCACAATTAGCAGGTGGGTAAATAATAATATGGCCGCCCGACAAACCTTTGCCCACGTAGTCATTACCTTCACCTTCTAGCTCAATGGTGATACCACTGGCTAACCAAGCACCGAGCGATTGTCCCGCTGTGCCGTTGGCTTTAATGTGAATGCTGTCATCAGGCAAGCCCTCTAAACCGTATTTTCTCGCCACTTCACCTGAAAGCATCGTGCCGAAAGTACGGTTGTAGTTATAAATCGGTGTTTCGATTTTTACAGGCTGCTGATTTTCAATCGCAGGCTGTGCTTGTTTGATAAGGTCGTTGTCTGCCGCTTTGTCTAAACCGTGATCTTGTGCTTCACAGTTGTAAACAGGCTCGTCCGTTTCAGGTGTGTAGAATACGCTGGAGAAGTCTAAACCTTGAGCTTTCCAATGGTCGATAGCTCCGCGTGTCGCCAAGCGTTGCGATTGTCCGATCATCTCATCGAATTTACGGTAGCCTAGCTTTGCCATTTCTTCACGAATTTCTTCTGCCACCATAAAGAAGTAATTGACGACGTGTTCTGGCTTGCCCGTGAAGCGTTTGCGTAATACGGGGTCTTGCGTGGCAACACCAACAGGGCAGGTGTTCAAATGACACTTACGCATCATTAAACAGCCTTCAACGATAAGTGGAGCAGTTGCAAAACCGAATTCATCTGCACCAAGTAAGGCACCGACGACTACATCACGACCTGTCCGCATACCTCCATCAACCTGTACGGAAACACGACTACGCAATTTGTTTAGAACCAAGGTTTGATGTGTCTCTGCTAAACCAAGCTCCCACGAAGAACCTGCATGTTTGATAGAAGTGAGCGGTGATGCACCTGTGCCGCCATCGTATCCAGAGATCGTAATGTGGTCGGCATGAGCTTTTGTTACACCTGCGGCAACTGTGCCGACACCGACTTCTGATACCAATTTAACGCTAATACGAGCTTTTGGATTGGTATTTTTCAAATCGTGGATAAGCTGTGCCAAGTCCTCAATCGAATAAATATCGTGGTGCGGTGGAGGTGAAATCAAACCAACCCCAGGGGTCGAGTGACGCACTGCACCAATCACTTTATTGACTTTATGACCGGGTAGCTGCCCGCCTTCACCTGGCTTAGCTCCCTGTGCCATTTTGATCTGAATTTCATCAGAATTAACCAAGTATTCAATAGTCACACCAAAACGTCCCGATGCAACTTGCTTAATTGCTGAACGCTCAGGGTTAGGTGAGCCATCGGCTAATGGAGCAAAACGCTTTTTCTCTTCGCCACCTTCACCTGTGTTGGATTTACCGCCAAGGCGATTCATCGCTACCGCGAGAGTCGAGTGGGCTTCGTAAGAGATAGAGCCGAATGACATTGCTCCTGTGACAAAACGCTTGACGATTTCTTTGGCTGGCTCAACTTCATCCAATGGAATTGCTTGGTCTGCGTATTGCAAATCAAACAAGCCTCGGAATGTCTGCAAGTTTTTCGTTTGCGTATTGATTAAGTCGGAGAATTCTTTGTAGGTTTGAGCATTATTGCTACGGGTCGCGTGTTGCAACTTGGATATGGTATCCGATGTCCACACATGATCCTCACCACGAACACGGTAAGCATAATCACCGCCCACGTCTAATTGCTTGGCATAAATTGGATTATGACCGTAAGCATTGCGATGCCATGCAATCGCTTCTTCTGCCACTTCTTTCAGCCCGATGCCTTCGATAGTGGTCGATGTACCTGTGAAGTATTGATCAACAAATTCTGTATTTAAGCCAACGATGTCGAAAATCTGTGCTCCGCAATACGATTGATAGGTGGAAATTCCCATCTTCGACATGACTTTATATAAACCTTTGCCGACCGCTTTGATATAGCGATAGTGCAATTCTTCTTCACTAAGTTCGCTAGAAATTTCTTTACGTGATGCAGATAAGGTTTCAAAAGCAAGATAAGGATTGATGCCTTCCGCTCCATAACCTGCCAATGTTGCAAAGTGATGAACCTCACGTGCTGCACCTGTTTCAACAACCAGCCCAGTTTCGGTACGCAAGCCTTTTTGTGTTAATGCTCGATGTACCGCAGAGGTTGCTAATAAAGCAGGAATGGCGATGTGTTGTGCATCGACACGACGATCTGACAAGATAATGATGTTATAACCATCGCTAACTGCTTGAATTGCCTGTGTGCAAATATTCTCAATCGCCCCTGCCATGCCATCTGCACCAAGGTCAGTAGAATAGCAGATAGAAATCGTTTGGGTTTTAAATGCTCCATGAGTCGAGCCTTCAACCGCACGGATACGCTCTAAATCTCGATTATTAAGTATCGGTGTCTCAACATCCAAACGCATATTGCTGTCGCCGCCTTCCAAACCTAGTAGGTTAGGTCGGGGACCAATTTGAGCCACTAATGACATAACAATCTCTTCACGGATTGGGTCAATAGGCGGATTAGTAACTTGAGCAAAACGCTGCTTAAAGTAATTCGCTAAAGGCTTGGCTTTGGATGATAAAACCGCAGGCGGAATGTCTGTACCCATTGAGCCAGTGCCTTCCATGCCTGTTAGAGCCATCGGTGTCATCAAGAATTTAATATCTTCTTGCGTAAAACCAAAGGCTTGTTGATGGTTCAACAGCACCTCGGGCGATGCAGGCATTGGCCCGACACCTTTTGGCAGGCTTTTAAGTGGAATTTGTGTAGTATCTAGCCAGTCTTGATAATTATGTTTGCTAGTTAAAGTTTGCTTAACTTCAGAATCATCAATAATGCGACCTTCTTCTAGGTCGATCAGCAACATTTTACCCGGTTGTAAACGCCATTTTTTGATGATTCTATCTTCTGAAATTGGTAAAACACCCATTTCTGATGCCATTAGCACCATGTCATCATTCGTCACCAAATAACGAGCGGGGCGTAGACCATTACGATCCAGCGTTGCACCTATCTGCTTGCCATCAGTAAAGGCAAGAGCGGCAGGACCATCCCAAGGCTCCATTAAACCTGCATGGTATTCGTAGAACGCACGACGTTCACTGTCCATCAACTCATTACCAGCCCAAGCCTCTGGTACTAGCATCATCATGGCGTGAGCCATTGAATAACCGCCTAAGGTGAGCAATTCAAAAGCATTATCAAAGCTAGCGGTATCGGATTGATCTTCACGAATAATTGGCCAGATTTTTTTGATGTCATCACCAAATAGCTCTGACTTCATAGAGTGTCTTCGAGCTTCCATCCAGTTGATATTGCCACGAACAGTATTGATTTCACCATTGTGAGCGACCATGCGGAATGGTTGAGCTAAATCCCATGTGGGGAAGGTGTTGGTTGCAAAACGCTGATGCACGAGAGCGAGGGCAGACTCCATACGCTCATCCATTAAATCTTGGTAATACTCACCCACTTGACCTGCTAACAGCAAGCCTTTGTATAGCAATAAGCGTGAAGAAAAAGAACTGACGTAAAAACTCTTTGCTTCTTCTTTGTCTGAATGATGAATGGTATTTTCAAATAGTTTACGAACAACAAATAGTTTTCGCTCAAAGGCATCCTGATCAGCACAATTATCACCACGCCCAACAAAGACTTGGCGCATAACAGGTGTAGTCGGTTTGATTGAATAGCCTAAGCCGCTTTCATCAACGGGGACATCACGCCAGCCTAATAAAATTTGTCCTTCTTCTTTTATGTAACTTTCAACCGTCGCTTCACAGAATGCACGAGTATCATCATTGCGAGGTAAGAACAATGCCCCAACAGCATATTCGCCTTCTGCTGGTAGTTCAAAGTCTGTTACCGCTGATAGAAAATCGTGTGGCATTTGTATCAACATGCCCGCACCATCGCCTGCTAATGGGTCAGCCCCAACCGCACCACGGTGATGTAGATTGCGTAAGATTTCTAGCCCTTGTTCAATGATTTTATGTGACTTTTTATTCTTGTAATTACATATGAATCCAACACCGCATGAATCGTGCTCATTTTTTGGGTCGTACAACCCCTGCTTAGCTGGCAAACCAATATGCCCCATTATGTAATCCTCTTTTAGTCAGATAAAACGTGTTTAGAATTTACTTTACCCAAAAATTCAGTGTTTCCCTTATCTGTTTTGCCGAATACAAAACAGGGAAAGAGCTTGCTTATCATTAAAATAAACAAACTCATAATAAATTGCCCCAAATCAATTGTCACACCTTTACATGATGCATGTGGGCTGAACAGCATATATAATTTTCCGCTTATATTCCAGCTCCAAGGAATACCTCTTTAGTCATATACTGTTAATATTATGAAATTACACTTTGATTTAGATGCTGATGAAGCCTATCAAACTTGGAGAGAGAAAAAGCTTTCCTCTTATCCTTTTGATTTATCAACACGAATGATAACGATAGATCAAGTTGAAAAAATTACAGATAAAATTGTTGAGAAAATTCAAAGTGACTGCTTGGAAACAAACATGGCATTTTATCGCTTTAATAATATTCCTAAGAATGATAAGCGCTGTGTACATGAGCTAGGTAAACGAGTCGGTTTAAGGCGATTAGACAATAACCTCTGTGCAGATGATGATCACTTAACCTCGTTATGCGTCACTAAGCATAAGGGGCAGCATGACTACATTCCTTATACAAATAAACGACTGAGTTGGCATACGGATGGCTATTACAATAAGCCAGATGAGCAAATACATGGAATATTACTGCATTGTTCTACACCTGCTATAAAGGGAGGTGAGAGCTTATTGCTTGATCATGAAATTTTATATATTTTGCTGAGAGATGAAAATCCAGATTGGATTAAAGCATTGCAGAAGCCCGATGCAATGACAATTCCTCCTAATATTTTGGATGGAAAAGAAATTCGTCCTGCACGAACGGGACCAGTTTTTTCTTTCACAAAAGAGGGGGATTTGCATATGCGGTATTCTGCACGTTTGAAAAATATCGAATGGGCAGAAGATGCCGATACGCAAGCGGCGGCGCGATTCATTCAAGCCCTGTGGGAAAATGAAGATTCACCTTATATCCTGCGATATACCTTACAAGCAGGTGAAGGTGTTGTTTGTAACAATGTACTCCATCGTCGAACCGATTTTGAAGATTCAGAGCAAGTTGGTAAGAAACGCTTGTTATATCGTGGTAGATATTTCGATCGTGTTGGTTCGTATTCGTAGTTTTTACTTTTTAATAAAAGAATGTACTACATACCTTCTCCATAAATGTCCTCAGGTTGACCAACTGGAGTAATGTCGCTGATAACGGGATCTTTCCAAGTGCCTGTGACTCGATAGCGTGTGCCTGCTACATCTTTGTTATTGAGTTGTGAGCGTTCGCTTTTTTGAGTAAGTTTATCCAGTGTTGCAACAGCTGCACCGACGCCGACGCCACCAAATAGTAAACCTAGAGCGGGTAGAGCAGATTTTACATCAGGGATAATGGTGATGGTTTGGTCATGTGTTTTGTGTACCAAATCACTTTTTCCTTTGATTCCTGCTAGCATAACAGAACTTTCAATAACGGTATTTTGTGTATTTACAACTCCATTATTGATTTTTATATCGCCTGAGATACGATCAAATAAAAGGCCTTTTCCAGAAACGTCAGAGAAATCAAAGCGGAGACGTCGGCTGAGTTTAGATATATTTAATAGTCCAAGAAGCTTGCCTGCCCCAGCTTGTATATCATTCAATTGACCTTTTTGCATTGCCACATGAATATCGCCAGATAGTTTATTTAAACTAAAATCCAGTGGGCTACCTTGCCAAGCTAATTTGCCTGTGATTGTTGTTTTTGCTCCCTTGATTCCAATATCATTGCCCATGCTTGCAAGGAATTCTTCTGGTTTAGTCATTTCAGCTTTCTGGATCTTTAAGCGGGTGTATGAGCTGTTAGAATTTGTTGATAGCCAATTTCCACTGGCTGAAAAATGATAGTTCTTACCTACTATTTCAATAAGATTAATGTTCGATTTATTACCTTGTTTCTGTAATTTTAGTTTAAGCTTATCTAGCATTAGGCCTTTACTACTGCAATGACTACATTGTATGTAGACAGAGGGAAAGTCTTTAGGGAGCATTGCTGTGGATTTATTAGTTGGTTCTGCTGCTAAGATGTCCGTATTCAAATTAGCAAGCTGTATATTCCAATATTCTTTTTGTTTATTGAAATTAACTTGCAGTTTGCTCGAGGTTAAATTGCCCGATAAGTTGCTATTATTTTTGTGTAATTGAAAGCGTGCTTTACCTTGATTTTGCTTAGCAAGTAGAAGTTGTTTGATTTGAATATCGGTAACTACTGATAGTGCTTTATTAGTGGTTTTCCAATTATTGCCCAATAGTTTT
>JALVRY010000456.1 GCA_027024625.1 Thiotrichaceae bacterium | reverse complement strand
ATTAACCAGTTTCCCTGGTTATGCGAAAATTCGTAAAGTAAGCGTTGTCGGCGAACCTTGGACAGTAGAAAATGGCCTACTAACACCGACATTAAAACTAAAGCGTGAACGCATTATAAAAGGCTGTGCCGACGGCGTAGACAGCATGTATGAAGGACATGTAACCACTTGAGCAATTCAGCAATCCAACAAGCCAAATCTATTCTAAAGAACACATTTGGCTACAATGAATTTCGCCATCATCAAGAAGCTATTATCCAATCTGTGCTTGATGGCAAAGATGCGCTAGCACTCATGCCAACAGGGGGCGGTAAATCACTGTGTTACCAGATTCCATCCTTAGTTTTAGATGGTGTTGGTATTATCGTTTCTCCACTGATTGCCTTGATGCAAGATCAAGTCAGTGCATTAACACAACTTGGCATACGAGCCGCTTTTATCAATTCATCGCTGGATTACCAATCCTGTAAAGTAATCGAGCAGCAACTTCGAAATAACGAACTAGATTTACTCTACCTCGCCCCCGAACGCTTGCTCACTTCTTGGACACTCGATTTACTCAACCAAGCCAATCTTGCCTTATTTGCCATTGACGAAGCCCATTGTGTATCCCAATGGGGGCATGACTTTCGACCTGAATATCAACAACTTTCTATACTGACCCAACGTTTCCCTCGTGTGCCACGCATTGCTCTAACCGCAACTGCCGACCCTCGCACACAGCAAGAAATTATCCAGCAATTACATCTGGAAAGTGCCGATATTTACATCAGCAGCTTTGATCGTCCCAATATTCGCTATGCTATTAATGAAGGGACAAACGCCAAAACACAATTCTGGAATTTTTTAGAAAACGAGCACCCACAAGACTCTGGCATTGTGTATTGTCTCTCTCGTAAAAAGACAGAGGCCATCGCCGACTGGCTTAGTGCAAATGGGCGTAATGCCCTGCCCTATCATGCTGGCTTAGCACCCGATATTCGTCAGCACAATCAAGAGCGTTTTTTGCGTGAAGACAATATTATTATTGTTGCCACAATCGCTTTCGGCATGGGTATTGATAAGCCTGATGTACGATTTGTTGCTCATCTTAATTTGCCTAAAAGTATCGAAGCCTATTATCAAGAAACAGGCCGTGCAGGGCGTGATGGAAAACCCTCAAATGCATGGATGGCGTATGGATTACAGGATGTCATCCTACTACAACAATTTACCGACACATCCAATGCCAACGAAATACAAAAGCGGGTAGAACGCCAAAAACTCGATGCCATGCTAGGCTTGTGTGAACTCACCAAGTGCCGTCGCCAAGCCCTATTAGAATACTTTGGTGAACACTTAGAAGAGCCATGTGGAAACTGTGATAATTGCCAAATTCCACCAGAAACATGGGATGCTACCCTTGCCGCACAAAAAGCTCTCTCCTGCGTATATCGCACAGGGCAACGCTTCGGTGTTAATTATGTCTGTGAAGTATTAGTTGGCAAAGATGATGACCGTATCCGTAGCTTTGGACATGACAAACTCAGCACTTACGGGCTAGGTAAAGAACTACCACAAACACAATGGCGCAACCTATTTCGTCAGCTCATTGCTCATGGCTATCTTACTGTTGACGTAGAAAACTATAATGCTCTCCATCTCACCGAACGCTCTCGCCCTTTATTACGTGGTGAAGAAAAAATCCAATTACGCAAACAAACAAAGCAGAAGAAAAAAGCAAAAGCAGCGGGCAAAGAACTCCATACCATCAACCTTGCCGATGAACCGCTTTGGGAAGAACTAAAAGCTTTGCGACTTGAACTTGCCACGGAACAAAACGTCCCCCCTTACGTTATTTTCCACGATGCCACTCTGCAACACATGATTACCAAGCGCCCACAAAGCTTACAAGACATGCAACATATCAGTGGCGTTGGCGAGCAAAAATTAGAACGTTATGGGCAAGCTTTTTTAGATGTATTACTCAAACACCCTCGTGATAGTTTATTTGATAACACGCTATCAGCCACCATCAATGCCAGTTTATATCACTATTCAAAAGGTCTAAGTGTTGAAGAAATTGCCCAACAACGTGAATTAAGCATCGGCACAATATACAGCCACTTTGCTGACGCAATCGAACTGGGTTTAATCGAACCCATGGATGTACTCGATATTGATAAAACAGAATATGACGATATTCAAGCCGCTTTAGAATTACATAACGCCTTAGAAGACAACAGATTAAAACCTGCCTACGAAGAACTAGATGAGCAGTATGAGTATGGAATATTACGCTGCGTTTTAGCTGCAATGTGAGCTATACATTAGCCTTATTCTAAACATAGGATTGAGCAATACAAAAAGAAGGTATCAAAGACGTATCATCAAAACTTGATGATACGTTACACCAACTTCTACAACCAAAATTACACTTCTAGAAAAAATAGCACTGAGCCTTGGCGATATGTTAAATTCACGGTCTTATTTTCAATATAGAAAACGATAATGCCTGAATCCATTCCTGCTAACAGCGTGGGTATTGTTACACCACAAACGCTACATTTTGATGAGCCGTTAATGCTCGATTGCGGACAAGAGCTCTCATCGTACGATATTGTTTACGAAACTTACGGCACACTAAATGCTGATAAGTCCAATGCTATTTTAATCTGCCATGCCCTTTCAGGTGATCACCATGCAGCAGGTTATCATAGTATGGAAGACCGAAAGCCCGGCTGGTGGGAGTCAGCAATTGGTTCAGGGAAACCCTTTGATACTGATAAATTTTTTATTGTTTCATCAAATAATATTGGTGG
>JALVRY010000455.1 GCA_027024625.1 Thiotrichaceae bacterium | reverse complement strand
CAGGCCGTTAAAATGTTCTCAGAAGTTCCCATGTTTATTGACGATAGTGCAGCTTTGTCGCCAACAGAAGTCCGCGCAAGGGCAAGACGACTCGCCCGCGAACATGGTCAGCTTGGCTTAATCGTATTGGACTATCTGCAATTAATGCAAGGTAGTGGTAAATCTGATAATAGAGCTGCCGAAGTTTCTGAAATTTCACGTTCATTAAAGGCATTAGCAAAAGAGCTGGAAGTGCCTGTTATTGTGCTTTCTCAGCTTAATCGTAGCTTGGAGCAACGTCCAAATAAACGCCCTGTTATGTCAGACTTGCGTGAGTCTGGAGCAATTGAGCAGGATGCGGATATTATTATCTTTATTTACCGTGATGAGGTCTATAACCCTGAAACTACAGAGAAAGGGGTTGCCGAAATTATCATCGCTAAACAAAGAAATGGCCCCATCGGCACAACACGATTAACCTTCCTTGGCAAGTATACTCGTTTTGAAACTTTCACTCCCGATGTATATTCCCCTGATGGCGGAGGTTTCTAAATGCCACGCTCTGCTTGGGTGACAATTGATACAGATGCTTTACAGCACAATTTACGACGTGTTAGGGAGTTAGCACCAAATTCACAAGTCATGGCTGTTATTAAAGCCAATGGCTATGGTCATGGCGTGCTAGAAGTTGCAAAAGCACTAAGCAGTGCAAACGGATTTGCTGTTTCCTGTATATCTGAGGCACTAGAGCTAAGGCATGCAGGATTTATTCACCCCATTCTGGTACTGCAAGGCTATCAGAATTTTGCCGATTTACAGCTCGCCACAACAAATAATCTGCGCGTTGTCATCCACGATTACGCACAACTGAAATTACTTGAGCAGTTTCCCCTGAATAAACGCTTGGATGTTGCGCTAAAACTCGATACAGGAATGCATCGCTTAGGCATTCCCATTGAAGAAACCAGACGTGTGTATCAGCAACTCAATGACAATGTAAATGTAAATACTGGCTGTTGGTTAATCACACATTTCGCAAATGCGGATGATGTTATTAGCGATTACACACTCTCCCAATTATCTCAATTCAAGAAATATACGCACGGAATCCAAGCCGTGCGTAGTATAGCGAATTCAGCAGGTATCATTGCATGGCAGGATTCACATGCTAACTGGGTACGTCCTGGCATTATGCTTTACGGCTCTTCCCCCATGCTTGATGGAGATCGCAATAAAGTGGGTTTAAAAGCCGTGATGAACCTTTATGCCCCTGTGATTGCCATACATAATTTTAAAAAAGGCGATGCGATAGGCTACGGTTCAACATATAAATGCCCTGAAGATATGCAAGTCGGCGTGGTTGCTTGCGGTTACGGCGATGGCTATCCTCGACTCGCTAGCACAGGCACACCAGTTTGGATCAATGGTAAAGAAAGCCAAACGGTAGGACGTGTTTCAATGGACATGATTACGATAGATTTACGTGATCAGTCTGTTGAGGTGGGTGATGTTGTGGAGCTATGGGGATCAAACATTAGTGTTGATCGCGTTGCAGCATCCGCAGGAACTATTAGCTACGAGTTACTTTGCAATGTTGGCAACCAGTGTAAGCGTTTGAGCTAAACACTTCTAAACACTTAATGGGTGTAACTCACTCGGCAGAGGCTTAAAGACCCAATCAACCACATTATCAATATAGTGTGCTGTTATCTCTTCAGCGGGTTGTTTCTTATTCTGAATTTCATAGTGCCAAGCCGATACAATATTATCCCCTTCTGCTACTTTGACAACATGCTTATATAGCATTTTTGCTGCCTTTTTTATGGTTTCAGGCTTTGCATTAATAATTGCGGAGGTTGCATCATGCACAATCACATTACGAGAATCCTTGGCTGTATTTAGGGTCTCCAAGGTATATTCTGATGGATGAAATTCTTCTTTTAGACGCCTTACGCTGTGTCCTAACATCTGGCTTAGGAACTTATCCGCGTAACTTTTCATTAATGCTTCTTTAGAAAGCGGCAACTTCCCTGCTTTATGGGCAGTGGCTAAATCTAGCCAAACTAAGGCTGTTTTAAAGTTGGTTTCAAAGTTTCGACAAAGATACATCGCTCTGCCAACAGTGCTCAAGTATTGCTCGACATTATTATCTTCTAGAGTTGTATCAATCCACATTTTATTATTTTGACCTATATCAAGTTTATTATTTGGGATGCACCAACTATAACTTGGCCTCCACGTTTTATCAGAATCTCATGTTGTTGATAGGTTCACTTAGTTATACCTATAAATGTGTAGGAAACCTGTCTATCAAGGAGCTTATCCAAGAGTAGTACGGTACGCCACAAAACACACTAATTCCCTTTTTTGTTTCAAGCAGATTTTATGTGAGATAAAGCAGACTTTAGACAATCAAGGCTGTCTTAGTTAAGTCGGGGAAATTCTCAACTTTAAGAAAATTACCTTGACTTACTCATGGGCACCCAAAGGGATACTTTATCAACCATACCTAAATATATTTTTTATAAATTAATATTTTAGGTGAAATTTGGAGGCTATTATGTCGAATTTTCCGACACAGACTTCACTTGTTTTTGCTCCCCCTCCTCAATTCGGAAGAGGCGGTTTTGCAAATACATTTTATCCCGTAGGTAACTTGTCTGCCTACAACAACCAAGCTAACAATTTTAACTCTAGTTTTGGACAATTTGGTTTTACTCCTTTTATCCCTTATGGGTATCAGCAGCCAGACCAACTGTTCCTGCAAGCTATTTTTCAGTTAATTAATCATTTAGTAAACACATTAATACAACAGTTAAGCCAGAATTTGTACCCTCAATTGCAAGAAAACCAAGCAATTAATGGCTCTGGTAATAATCCATTCCACCCAGGTGTTGGTCAAGCAAATAGCTTATTTTTACGTACATTTGCTCAAGACCCTAGCCGCGGCATTGGCGGATCAACTGAAGCAACATTGCCCAGTGCAAGAGCTATCAGCAACGCGGTATCAACCCAAACTAGCCCCACTGAAAACCATAAAGGCCTCAGTGATATGTTTTGGTTATGGGGACAATTTGTTGATCATGATATTAATTTAACACCAGCGAATGGTGAATCCGCAAATATTCCTGTACCACAAGGTGACCCTGCCTTTGACCCCAATGGCACGGGCACAGAAGAAATTCCATTTTCTCGTTCAAACGTCACTATTGATGCAAACGGTAATCGCCAACAGAACAATGCAATCACCGCCTTTATTGATGGCTCAAATGTTTATGGTTCTGATATTGAAACCACAAACAACTTACGTTCTTTCTCTGGTGGACAGCTAAAAACCAGTGCTGGTAACTTATTACCTATTGGCGATGATGGTATGTTCCAAGCAGGGGATGTTCGAGCCAATGTGCAAACAGGTTTAACCTCCATGCACACACTATGGATGCGTGAACATAATCGCATTGCTACGGAATTGGCCACACAAAATCCAAATCTAAGTGATGAGGAGCTATTCCAAGGTGCACGCAAACAAGTCATCGCTGAAATTCAAGCGATTACTTTTAATGAGTACCTTCCTGAGTTGCTAGGTGAGAATAATATCAGTGCATATCACGGTTATAATCCAACGGTGAATCCACAGATCAGTGAAACTTTTGCAACATCAGCTTTTCGATTTGGACATAGTATGTTGTCACCTGAAATATTAAGACTGGACGAACAAGGCAATGAGATACCCGAAGGTAATCTATCTTTAAGCAATGCCTATTTCCAACCCCAGTATGTGCAAGAGGCTGGTATTGACCCTGTATTACGAGGGTTTGCAACACAGGTTGCACAAGAAGCAGACCCTATGGTCATCGATGATATACGTGATTTATTATTTGGCCAACCGGGTTCTGGCGGGCTTGACCTCGCTGCACTTAATATTCAACGTGGACGTGATCACGAATTGCCCAGCTACAATGATATACGTGAATCACTTGGTTTACGCAGAATCACTAGCTTTGATGATCCAATATTCCAAGGCGACTTTGGTGCAAAAATGGCCTCTGTTTACAACAGCCCAGATGATGTTGATGCTTGGGTGGGCGGACTAGCAGAAAAACCCGTAGGTGACGCACTACTTGGTGAAAGTATGACGTTAATACTCAAAGATCAGTTTGAACGCTTGCGTGATGGTGATCGTTTCTGGTATCAGAATCAATATTCAGGCTCTACATTAGATGAGCTAAATAACTTAACACTGTCTGATATTATTCGCAGAAACTCCGATGTTCAAAACATACAAGATCATTCAATGGTCGCTCCCGGACATTAAATTACGAATTGTCCAATTGATGCGGAGAAAACAAAGCGAGCTGATACTGCTCGCTTTGTTTTTTACGTATTCAGGGATACGAATAACTATCCCCGCTCAGTATAATCAAGAGAACTTTCGCAATTAAATATTAAAAACATATCTAATTGGTAAAATACCTCTTGAGTCTAGATAACCTTTACCCTAGAATACCGCGTTCTTTAAATAACAAGAAGAAATCTGTTTGGAATACTAATTGTACCAATACATATTTCTAAAACTTCTTTTGTTGGAGCTTGAAAGCAAATGAAAACATTCAGTGCAAAACCTGCTGAAGTCAAGCGTGACTGGTTTATCGTAGACGCAGACGGAAAAACTTTAGGTCGCCTAGCGAGTGAAATCGCTCGTCGTTTACGTGGTAAACATAAACCAGAGTACACACCTCACGTTGATACAGGTGATTACATCGTCGTAGTCAATGCCGAAAAAGTTCGTGTGACAGGCAATAAAGCAAAAGACAAAATGTACTATAAACACACAGGATACATCGGTAACTTGAAGTCAACAAACTTCACTAAAATGATTCAAGAGCACCCAGAACGCGTTCTTGAGCTTGCTGTTAAAGGCATGCTACCGAAGAATCCTTTAGGTCGTGCAATGTTCAAGAAGATGAAAATTTTCGCTGGTAGCGAACACACTCATCAAGCACAACAACCACAAGCATTGGAAATTTAAATCATGGCTGACACTCAATATTACGGAACAGGGCGACGCAAATCTTCTTCAGCTCGCGTTTTCATGAAAACGGGTAGCGGTACTATCACTGTAAATAAACGCCCAATTGATGAGTTTTTTGGTCGCGAAACATCTCGCATGATTGTTCGTCAACCTCTTGATACCGTTGATATGAATGATAAGTTCGACATCAATGTTACTGTTAAAGGTGGTGGAGCAAGCGGCCAAGCTGGTGCAATTCGTCTTGGTATCGCAAGAGCATTACTGAAGTATGATGAAGCAATGCGTGGTGACCTGAAAGCGCGGGGTCTGTTGACGCGTGATGCTCGTAAAGTTGAGCGTAAGAAAGTTGGCCTACACAAAGCACGTCGTGCAACTCAGTTCTCTAAGCGTTAATATTTACGCCATACACTAAAAACTGTTTTAGTAAAAAGCCACTGCAGAAATGCAGTGGCTTTTTTGTGTCCACTAAAAACATTTATGAACTATCGAGACTCGATAACTTAGCAAAAACGCATAATAAATAATGATGTAGGTCAAACAATAATAAGTTGTTAATTGTTCGATATAAAACCTTGTCATAACATCAGCACTCAGTAATGTTACTTTATTAGAGGAGTATTGGCACAATGTTTAGTCTTGATTTTGGTTTTCCAATGTTATTGGTATGGGGTTTGGTCGCTTGGGGATGGTTTAGCTTCTTTACTGTTATTTTCTTTGGTTAGATTAAAATAGCGTAAATTTCATTACGGCTTAGTTTTTAAGCTTGGCCATAGCGTGTTTGGCGGTGCATTTCTACGATATTTGTGGAACGTCTTGTTCTGCCCCCCCTATATTAGTATTGCCTTATTATCTTGAATTAAGTACCCTAACTGTCGGAGCTTATTGGAGTTTTCAATAGTTTCAGCTATTAATAATTAATTTTAGGGTATTAAGATGCTTGATTTTAAATACGGTATTGTGATGAAGCTAGTTTGGGCATTAATCGCTTTTGCTTGGTTTAACTTTTTTACAGTTGTATTCTTCATGTAAAAAACTTAGACACTTGGTTTCACGCATAAAAAAACCACCAATGGTGGTTTTTTTATGCGTGAAATAAACTATTGGGAACAATACCTAATCACCCCCCTGTTCTATATCAATGAATAGGCTCTCCCTTCATCGCTTCTACTTGTGAAGCAAAATGAGCCTTTGACTCAGCCTCAATAAACACTCGCTTCACATTTGGAAATTGATGCTTAATATTTCTATCTAATACAGCAATACTGTCTTCGACTTCATTTGATGTAATACCTTCTTTAAAATCCGCACTAACATTAACCAGTACATAATCTGGCCCCATGTGCATTGTTAGCACTTCATTCACACACTCAATCTCATCGATTTCATCAACCATTTGATGAATACTATCGACAACTGAACGCGTCGCACTTTCACCAATCAATAAACCTTTCGTTTCAATTGCCATCCACAGTGCAGTGATAGAAAGAACTACACCAATCGCCATTGAAGCAATACCATCAAAAATTGGGTTTCCAGTTATTTGAGCCAAGAAAATACCAATAAGGGCAATAAATAAGCCAATCATTGCTGCAGTATCTTCAAATAAAACGACAAACATAGAGGGGTCTTTCCCCTTGCTGATTGCTTCAAAATAACCAAGTTTTCCTTTACTTGCCTTAAATTCTTTTGTGGCCACAAAAAGAGATGCCCCCTCAAAAATAATTGCGAGACCTAGAACAATATAATTAACTATTGGATTACTCATCTCTGAAGGATGCAATATATGATGGTAACCTTCATACAGCGAAATCCCTGCTCCCAAAGCAAAAATCAAAATCGCCACAACAAAGCTCCAAAAGTAGATTTCTTTGCCATACCCATAAGGAAAGTACTTATCCGCTGGACGACTTGCTCGCTTTAACCCATACAACAACAGGAACTGATTGCCTGTATCAACAAGAGAATGGATTCCCTCAGATAACATGGCCGAGCTTCCCGTCATCGCAGAAGCAATAAATTTGGTGATAGCAATAAGCAAATTTCCTGCTAATGCAGCAAAGATAACTTTTTTAGAAGACGAAGCAGACATAATAAAACCTAATTTGTACGGGTACTAACTAAATCAACTAGCGCTATTCTTTAATACACTAGAAATAACAAGCACCCCACGCTTGGTTCGAGAGTTATAAAGTAGATATAGTTGATTTCCAGCATCAGTGCCAGTGAAATAAGTTTCTGTTCCCAAGTCAGCATGCCACCATTCTGCCGGTGGTGAATTTTTAAAAAAATGCGTGTTCAATATTTCTTCTGATAGTTCTTTCTGCTCTAAGTGACGACTATGGATAAAACGCTGCATTGGCTTCCGTGTTGTACGAAAAGAAAACCATGCTGTTTTAGTCGTTGCTGTCTTTTTATGTATCGCATGGGCATCACTGATATCTGCATCAGGCGACTGAAAAATAGCCATCAATGCTCGCGCAACATCCTCTGACTTTGCTTCTTGAATTTCTTCATCTGTTTTGGGGAAGATATATTCAGCAACATAGGGAGTGATTGCCAAAACAAGGCCGAATAAAATAGCTAATCCCATTATAATCTGTAAAAAATACTTTTTCATGACAGTGCAAATAGCTCTTTAGCATTAGAAGTCGTCATTCTAACAATATTTTCTACGCTGTCTTGTCGTAATTCAGCAAAAGTTTCTACAATTTTCACTAACCATGCAGGCTCATTACGCAAACCTTTATGGCTAATATCAGGCTGATCAGGCGCATCCGTTTCTAAAAGCATTCTTTCTAATGGAATACTCCTAACAAAACGACGAAGCTTTTTTGCACGAGGAAAAGTAACAGGACCACCAAAACCCAAATAAAAGTTTCGCTCTAGCAATTGATAAGCTTGCTGTTCACTACCAGAAAAACTATGAACAACCCCTCTGCTAGTGGGATACTTTCTTATAATCTTCTTGAGCAAAAGTCTCGCACTCACCTTGTCCTTTATCTCGTAAAATGCCAAAGCTTGTTTCAGCATTGCATTCGGCACCTTATTTCCGTCAGGATACTTTTTGATGACCTCTTGATATGCAAGTATTGCTTTCTCATACTGCTTCATGGCCATGTAGCTCTCACCAATCCAAAACTGCGCATTATCGGCAAGATCGGAAGACGGGTACTTCTTCAAGAAATCTTTGAACTGGGCGATGGCCTCTTCATACTTGCCTTCCTTAAATAAGGCCATCCCCTTGTCATATAGATCCTGTTCAATTTGCACCGGGGACTTTTTTTCTTGGGGGGGTGCGGCTTGACCCCGAATTTCAGGTCCTGGGCGCCCACTGACACCCACTCCGGGAGTTGGCTGAAGGCCAGGCGTCCGCTCCAGCTCCTTGAACTGCGTCTCCAGTTCTTCCACCCTCTTCCTGAGCTCAGCCAGCTCAGCCTTTATCATATCCTGAGTGGTAGTATCCTTCTCAACGCTCCGCCTTATCAGGAGATTGTTTTCTTCCACCTTCCCTGTTAGCTCCTGTTTTTGTTTTTTCATTTTTTCCAGCTCAC
>JALVRY010000454.1:6622-8585 GCA_027024625.1 Thiotrichaceae bacterium | reverse complement strand
AGGTATAATAACAACTCATAGGCGTTCTTTGTCTTGATCATGAAGTTTGTTTGTGGTAAATAGGCCATCAAAATTTTCTAATGACTTATTATTAATAATAGCGTCAACCACATCAGTAATGACCATTTCAGCCTCGCCGCCAAAAATAGCAGTCACTCCCTTTAAGCCAATCCATTCTTGAACGACTTTTTCATTATTAAAAGCAGGGCCGCCGAGTAAAACAGGTATGCCCTTTTCTTTAGCAAGTTCAGCAATGGCTTTAACACTGGGATAATGGTTTAAATAGGCGGAGAGCAGAATAATATCAACTGAACTAACCTCGATATATTCAGAAATTGCATTGATGGTAATTGCCTGTGGTTGAGACATTTTTTTAGCAACAATATCTCTTAGACGATCATGCACTTTTGTCATAATTGGATGAGTTGAGAAATAGATTCGTCGTTTGATATGTTCCCAATAAGTCTCATGGGATTCTCTTTCAAATGAATTTGCACCAAAAGCCAGTGGTGATAATAAATCAACATGAAATTTTGCTTTTCGTAATGGAGCAATGAGATAAGCGATAGCGAGTGTTGGATAGCGAGCAAAATTATTAAGATCAACGATTAAAATATTATTCTTTTTCTTCATTCTTATCACTTTAGGAAAGCTGGTTATGTAGGGCTACTGCTTATCTATGTTTAGGTTTAGTACTTTATAGACTATATCGTTCAAATTGCTGAAGATTTGAGCTGTATTCTCTATAGGAGGACGTATTTTCATGAAAACAGGAATAGAAAGCTGTTTAGCCGCAGATAATTTACATGAAACTTTAGTGCCTCCGCTATTTTTACAAATAAGAACATCGATTTTATTTTTCTGGAGTAAGCTAAGTTCATCATCCAAAGAAAATCCGCCTATAAGGTGGATACAATTAAGCTGAGGATGTGTTTTTTCTTGATAACTTGCTGTTCGCACTAGCCAATGTTGGTGTTTGGGTATTTTATCAATATAGTCAAAAACTTCCCTGCCTAGAGCAAAAAATGGACGTTGATATTGTTGTAACATGCCGAGTAGTTGTGTGAAATTATTAAAACTATACCACTGGTCATTAGGCTGAGGCTTCCATGCAGGGCGAATATATTGTAGATATTTTATGTTGATTTGCTGACAAGATTGTTGTGCTTGATGGCTAATGTTAATAGCGTAGGGGTGCGTGGCATCAATAAGCAAAGTGATTTGATTTGTTTGCAAATATTCCGGCATTCTAGCATTGAAACCTCCAGTGTGAATCTGGCAGCTTAACGGTGGTGAACGCACAATGCCTGCAATGCTGTAAATTATCTCAATGTTTAATTTGATGAGTTGTTTGGCTAGGCTGATGGCGTCAGATGTGCCTCCTAATAATAATATTTTCATACGGTCAGATTAAAAAAATCATGTGAACCAGAAAATCCAATTTTTTGATTATCACGGTCAATGGCCCAAACTTCCAATGTGACAGATTGTGGGACATAAGCTTTTGCTACCTCAAGTGCCTTTTTACAGACTAAATTCCCTAAATCAATGCCATGTCGATTGCAAAGCTGCAAAGCCTCGATGCTAGTATTGCATTGTATAATTCTTTCTTTTAAGTACGGTTTTGCTCCTGATAATTCAGCTAAAAAATTGAGGTCAATAGTAGACTTTCGACTGTGTAAATCTAAATTTCCAGCGGCTAGCTTTGATATTTTTCCAAAGCCACCGACGATGGATACTTTGGGTATACTTTTCTTTTTAAGGTGTTTTAATACGGCTCCAACAAAGTCTCCCATTTCAATGAGTGCCATTTCTTTTAGCTGATAGTGCTGGCGGATCATTGTCTCACTGCCAGAGCCAGTGCAGGCTGCAATCTGTGTAATTTTATTTGCTTTAGCAACATTAATTGCTTGGTGAATAGAAGCAATGTAAGCAGAGCAAGAAAAGGGACGTACAATGCCAG
>JALVRY010000454.1:0-6612 GCA_027024625.1 Thiotrichaceae bacterium | reverse complement strand
CAATGCCAGTTGTGCCGAGTATGGATAAACCACCAATAATGCCTAAACGAGCATTCATGGTTTGTTTAGCAAGCTCAACGCCATTTTCAACTCCGATAATAACTTTAAACCCACCGTTATAATTGGTTTTAGCAGCTAAGGCTTGTAAATGTTCCTGTATCATTTTACGTGGTGTTGGGTTGATTGCGGCTTCACCAACTGCAATCGGTAAACCTTTTCGGGTTACTTTTCCAACGCCTATTCCTGCATGAAAGTGGATTCCTTTTTGTTTTGACAAAATAACTTCAGCGTTAATTATTGCTTGATGGGTAACATCTGGATCATCCCCTGCATCCTTTTGAGTGAAGGCAATTACACCTTGTTTTGTGGCATAACAAGATTTGATTTGAAAACTGACTTGCTGCCCTTTAGGGAGGCTTATCTGGATAGAATGAAGTGTACTTTTAGGGCAAAGGAGTTGTGTAGCAGCTGCAAGGCTGACGGCAGTGGCACAAGCCCCTGTTGTATAGCCATAACGAAGTGTTCTTTGCTGGTTTGGTGTTTCTTTTTGCACAAGGGCTAATCCACATAAGCTTGAGCGAGTTAGAAATGTGCAAAACACATTCCTTTGCTGGTAATTATACGGAGGGCATGAACATTTAGAAATAAACGTTTAAATGTTAAGTTGTTTTTGGTAAATCGTTACAGTTTAGTAATTAATTTCGGAAATAAAAAAGCCACTATAACAGTTGATTATAGTGGCTTTTTAGGTAGAACCAATGTTTTCGTTTTTATTCCATTGCTAAGCGAATAGTGTTGAGTCTGCCTGGTTTTACGACAAAGTTCTTGTGCCGAGAAATTCCCTTTGTTGTGGTTGCGGTTGCAACATATTTTCCTGGAGGCAGGGTCACTGTGGCACTGTGTCTATTTTTAGTGAGTACCGTTCTATTTGTTGCTACGCTTTTAATTACCCATTTGGTCTTTTGCATGAGAGGAGAGCGTTTGTCACTCTTTGTTGCAAGTAACTGAACTTTTGCTCCTGTTAGTTTTAATGAAGCAACTTGTGTTTTTCCTGCGGAAACTCTAATCGTTTTTCTTTTAACAACACGGCCTACGGTGGCAACAACTTCATATTTTCCTGGTGCGAGCGCCCTCTTGATTCGACTTGCAGAACTTGTGGTATATACTTTTTTACCTCGTGAGCTGCCTTTGAGTTTATAAATATCCCATTTTGCTTTAACAGAGCTACCACCAGCAAAGGAAACCGATGCTTTGAGGTTTCCAGAACTCATTGAAAAAGCAACTTTTTTACCTTTGCTACTTAGTACAACTGTCTTATTGAGTACGGTGCTACCTACGGTTAATCGTACGTTATATTTACCCGGTGGTAGCAATGCAGAAACAGTTTTTCCTTTTTTACGGGTGCTAATCCTTTTGTCAACTGAGCGAATTATCCATTGATAATCTTTGGATTGCAGCCCCATAGCAGAAGGGACATTTGCTGATAGTTTCATTTTACCCTTGGTGCTACTTGCATTGAGTTTTTTTGCAGGGTTAAGCCGACCTCCTGCACTAGGAGCATTTACAACTCGACGAAACATACCGCTCGCCCCCGCCGTCTTTTGCAATGTAACTATTGCATGACGTTTTCTTCCCGCCATCGACATTTTTGCTGTTGAATGCTTATTTTCTACAATTCTTGTTTTTGGGGAGGGAAACCAACGTGATACATAATTAATGACACTTGATAAGCCATGGTAGTTAGTATTGCTTATATGTTGTTGCGATGCAGCTTGGGCTTGCATACTAAAAGAGCTAAGGCCTATTACACTACAAATCACTATATTGTTAAGTATTTTTTTCATCTTGCAGTCCCTGCAACAGAGGTTTGTATCTGATTCTCATGAAATTTTGAATCCGCATTAAAATTGTGGATTCAGTTAAAATTTATGCTATGTACGCTTTGGGGACATACATATATAAAAATATTTCAGACGTTATTTAATTCTCACCCTAAATTTAGAGCAGACTAAAATTATTTAATTAACTAAAGTACTAATAAGAAGTTATTCTCACTTTGATCTCAACTTTATCCCGATGAGTGACAGTGTTTATAAGGATAAATGCGTTACATAATACACAAACGCAGTAGGTGGTAGATTGGTTGACAATTAATCAATTAAACTTAATATAATATTAATATGTTTTTCTTATTTATATTGATAGAATAAACTGATGAGTTAATCTAATGCTTAATTTAATCTTTCCTGAATAAAATTTACTAATTAGTTTGTTTATTAATCATTATGTCTAATTAATAATATAATAGGGTTTTTACTTTAGATATAAATGTTATAAAGCAGTATGCCACAACAATTAAATACAAAATCACCTGCTAATATTTGGTTGGTTGACTCTAGTATCTATGTTTTTAGATCATGGTTTACATGGCCTAAATCATTGATAGATAATGATAATAACTGTGTTAATGCTGTGCATGGATTCTTGCATTTTGTTTATCAGTTACTTAATCAAGAGCAGCCCCAGTTTATTGGCTTTGCATTTGATGAGTCATTGAAACATTCACATCGAAAAGAAATTTATCCTGAGTATAAGGCACATCGAAAATCGGCTCCGCTAGACCTTCGTTATCAATTTAAATTATGCCGAGAATTTTTAAATGCAATGGGTATTGCAGAGTTTAGTAGTGAATACTATGAAGCTGATGACATTATTGGAACTTTGGCAAATCATTATCGAAAACAAGGCTCCAAAATTATTTTAATTACAGCAGATAAAGATTTAACTCAGCTAATCCATGGAAGTGATTTGTGGTGGGAATATGGAAATAATAAAAAACTTGATTCAAGTAGTATTAAGAAAAGTTTTGGGGTAAGGCCAGATCAAATTGCGGATTTATTGGCAATTGCCGGAGATAAATCTGATAACATTCCTGGAGTGCCCGATATTGGTTTGTCTACTGCTGCAAAATTATTGAAGCGATTTGATACCTTGGATAATCTGATTAAATCAATACCAGAAATAGGTAAAACAAATATTCGACGGGCTAAATATATACAAAATCAAATAGAGAAATACGTTGATCAATTGCGGCTTTCTCGTAGGCTGACTGGTATAATTTGTGATGTAAATCAAGCCCCTATCGATCGGTCATTAAATCGCTGTGAATCCAAACCAGATCAAGAGGCTCTTTGGAAATTGTTTGATTTACTTGGCTATAACGATAGCGAAAGACAAAAATGGCTGAAACTTGCCTGTACGACAAAATAATCCTTTCTATTTAACTGCCGATTATAAAGCGGCGTATTCTCTCTGCACTTTCAATGCATTCTGCTAACGGAGCAACCAAGGCCATGCGTACTCGATGACTACCGGGGTTTAAGCCATCAATGTCTCGAGATAAATAACTGCCGGGTACAACATTCACATTTTGTTGGGCAAACAATTCTTTAGTAAATGTCTCATCATCTTGTTGTGTTTCAGCCCAAAGATAAAAACTGGCTTCTGGTCGCTGCACATTCATTATGGGCTGCAAAATATCTAAAACGACTGAAAATTTCTCGCGGTATAAATCACGGTTTAGTTTTACATGAGCTTCATCCTGCCATGCAACTGTACTTGCTGCTTGGGCTACAGGAGGCATTGCACAACCATGATAGGTACGGTACAGCAAGAACTTATCTAATATCTCTGCATCTCCTGCAACAAAACCAGAGCGTAAACCCGGAGCATTAGAGCGTTTTGATAAACTATGAAATACCACACAACGTTTATACTCGGTATTACCCGCTTGAGCCGCAATATCAAGTAATCCAACAGGGGGATTGTCTTCATCAAAATAAAGCTCTGAGTAACATTCATCTGAAGCAATAATAAAATCATGCTTTTTCGCTAAGTTCAGTAGCTTAGTCATGTCTTTGCGATTTACTACAGCTCCTGTTGGATTTCCTGGACTACAGAGATAGATGAGTTGGCAGTCATCCCAAGTCTTTGCGGAAACAGCATCAAAGTCTGGTATAAAACCAGTATCTTCTGTACAAGGTAGATACACCGGCTCAGCTCCAGCAAGAAATGCGGCTCCTTCATATATTTGATAAAACGGATTTGGCATTAGAATTTTAGCCGATGTTTTATTGCGATCAATTACTGCCTGAGCGAAAGCAAATAATGCTTCTCGTGTACCATTGACGGGGATAATATGCTTCTCTGCATCCATTGTATTTGCAGGAAGATTGAATCGTTGAGTTAGCCAATTAGCAATCGCTACTCTTAAATCCATGCTGCCTTTGGTTAATGGATAGTTTGCTAGACCAGATAGATTCTCTTGCATTGCTTGTAAAATAATCTTAGGTGTTGCGTGCTTTGGTTCGCCAATAGAAAGGGCAATCGGTGATAAGCCAGCAGGAGGGTTAATACCAGCTTTGAGTTTGGCAATTTTTTGGAAAGGATAAGGGTGTAATTTATTAAGATCAGGGTTCATGATGCAGCAAGTAATTAAAAAATAGGTGGATTATAACCTGCTTTGGTATGAATCAGCTCTATTCATTCATGAATAAATAGTCTAAGAAATAATCGCTAGGAGGCTTACATATTCTCAGACAGCTTCTTAGACCCCCTAATACTCAACTCCCATTCTTGCTTTTACACCCTGCCTAAAGGCATGTTTTTCATCGGCAATAACACTAACAGTATCTGCCAGCTCCTTTAGTTCTGGTTTTGCTGCTCGACCTGTTATAACTACGCTTTGTTCTCTTGGACGGTTTTGAATTGTTTTAACCACCTTTTCAATCGCTAAATAGTCATATTTAAACAAATAGGTCATTTCATCGAAGATTAATAAGTCGTAGTTTTCATCTTGCAGCATGGCCTCGGCTACTTTCCATGCTTTTTCTGCAGAGGCAATGTCTTGCTCGCGATTTTGAGTTTCCCATGTAAAGCCATCGCCCATCACATGGTAGTCTACATTGTTTAAGCCATCAAAGAAGCGTTGTTCTCCTGTAGACATGCGACCCTTTATAAATTGAATAATACCTACTTTTTGGCCATGCCCTAAGGCTCTTGCAACCATGCCAAATGCAGAAGAGCTTTTTCCTTTGCCATTACCCGTTAGTAAAATAACAACCCCACGTTCTTCGGTCGATTGTGCAATTTTCTTATCGACAACTTCTTTCATGCGTTTCATGCGATCATTATGGCGTTGGGTTTTATCTGACATCTTATTGGCCTTGCTATTTGCTTATTCCGATGAGACTACATTGTCCAAATGGTAATGTCATTTTCCACTATTTTATCCAGCCGATTTCCTTGGCGGTTTTTTCTCCGACAATGCAAAACTCTAATGACTCGGGAACAATGGCGATATCTTCAGAGATTAAGATTCTCCCACCCATGATTTCAGCTTGTTTTTGTTGTTGGTAAATTCCTAAACTTGGATTTGCATAGCCATCAGGAAATAAGGGGATTAAGGTATCGGGATTATATTTATCCGTTGCTCCTAGTGTATGCAACATTTCATGAGCGATAATGACATTGTTTCGTTCAATATAATCACTTCCTGCATAGTTTTTGATTAGGCTCAGCAACCCTTTCTGTAAGCCAACAGAAACATGAGAATTGGTGGCTTCGTCGGCGTAGTATTCAATAAATAAACGAATATCCTTTTGGCCTTTGTAGGTATTTTCATACCATGCCCACCATCGCATTTTTAAGCTCCACCACATAACATTAAGCATTCCGCTATCGATATCGGGCAGGGGGGGCGGCTTTTTATTGATTGTGGGAGCTAGGTGAATTTTAATCAGTTGATCAATATGAATTCCATAGCGTTTAGCTTCTCGTTTTAAAAACTGATTAATGGATGAAAAATTTTCTACCGTTAGAGACTGGATCATTTTCTGGCTTTGTGGGCTGGTATCGCCATTGATGGGATAAATGATCACATCTAAGCTATCAGCCCAAGAGCCGGCATGTTGCTCGGCGATGTACTGGTCTGCTGCAACATAGGCTAAAATACATAATAAGATGAAAATTCTGAATTGCTTAAATGTCACAGTCATTATGTTTTGTACTCATTAGTAGTGCCCTAAACCTTTAACCTGAATCCGTGACTCCACTACGGCAGATAGCGCAAGCTATTGAATCCACAGCGGTTTTAACTTACGGGTGAAACTAAGATTTATTAAAATCCAATGTAAAAGCAATATCTTGCACTCTCTTATCCGCATTGAAGTCATGGATTCAGGTTTAAGCTAAGTCTTTATGTAAAGGCCTCATTTTGTCGTATAGGGGAGTTTTATCAGTTTTTTCTTAGTTCTCACTAGGTAGAATCTATTATAGGTATTTATGTCTATAATGAATGGCGTTTATGAGCTTTAATTTGATCTTTTTATCATCAGCAAGATGGCAGCATTCGCGTGACTTCATAGACTTTTCGGGGTACAAATACTCCAATTGAATAAGAAAAGACTTTTGCACGAAAGATCTAACGAATAAAAAGGCTTGAATTCCCTCTGTTCTGCCTAAAAACTCAGCCAATAGCTCGGCTATTACCTTTGTTTTTAGACAGAATAGGGAAATTACGCTCTTTTTTCTTTCATCATCCTTTCATGCAAA
>JALVRY010000453.1 GCA_027024625.1 Thiotrichaceae bacterium | reverse complement strand
ACCCTCTTTTTGCTATTTAGGGAAGATGTCTAATGTTTACAGAAGCCTCTAATATTTGGAGGCTTTATGTCTATTTTTTTGTATTTCTATTTAGATCAATAGCTTGTTTACTGTGCCTAGGAGCTTTTCCTCGCCACGACTCAGTGAGAGATTTTTGATTTAGGCTTAAAAATGGTTCAGAAGTTACTTATCCTTCAATATTTGTGTGTTAATAATTAATAACAATATAAATTCATTCACTAATTTCATCATTGTTTTATCTATGCTCAAATATGTCTGAAAAACAGCTAAACACTATTACAAATAGAGGTTATAGTGTTTTTTTATTCGTTGGATGTTTCGTGCAAAGGTTTCATCTGATGAACCCCACTTAAATAATTAAAATCAATAAAACTCATGGAGAATAGAGTTAACATGACAAAGACCATCTTCCGATCACTTACCATTGTGCTTGCTGTTTCAATTATTAGCTCATGTGGTTCTACACCTGAGCAAGAAAAAGTACCTGAAAGTAAGCCACAAGTTAGCCAGCCTGTTGTTAAAGTGCCGCAAGCTAAAAAGCCTCAAGTGGTTCGTCCAGCTCCACGCCAGCCAGCAAGACGATCTGCTCCTAGTCGCTCGCGAATGCCAATATCTAAGCCATCTAGTGGTCCTAGCTTTATGGGTGATCCTCGTTTAATTAGTTTTATCAATCGAATGTCAAGCAAGCATGGTTTCAATCGTGTTGCATTGAATCGTTTATTTTCGCAAGTAAGGCGGAATGATTGGGTGGCAAATTATATGAACCGACAGCGTCCAGCTAAGAAAAAACCGAATCCAAACGGAGCTGGTTGGTCGAACTATCGAGCTAAGTTTGTTAAAGAAAGCAAGATTAACAAGGGCGTTCAATTTTGGCGACAAAATTCAGCTGCACTACAACGTGCCTATCAGCGTTATGGTGTACCGCCAGAATACGTCGTTGCAATTATCGGCGTAGAAACAAACTATGGTAAGAACTTTGGTAAATTCCGCATTATTGATGCATTAACAACGATCGCGATGACAAATCGTCGTCGTAGTAGTGCATTTTTTAAATATTTAGAAGACTTCCTCATTATGACGCGTAATGAACGTATGAATCCACTGCATCCTGTTGGTTCACATGCAGGTGCAATGGGTTATGGTCAATTTATGCCTAGCTCTTTCTTATCATACGCAGTAGATCACAATGGGGATGGTGTGCGCAATCTTTGGGATCCTGTCGATGCTATCGGTAGTGTTGCTAACTATTTCAAACGTCACGGCTGGAGAACAGGTGAGGTTGCGGCAGTGAGAGCAGTCGCTTCGGGACGAGGATATCGTAATCTTCATTCTGGTTTTAAAACAAATTATTCAGCAGCTACACTTGCAAAATATGGTATTAGACCAACAAGAAATGTTAGACATTCAGGTAGAACCAGTTTATTAGTGTTGCCAACGTATGCAGGTGGTGAGGTTTGGCTGGGATATAATAATTTTTATGTTATTTCTCGTTATAATCACAGCACATATTATTCTATGGCAGTGCACCAATTAGCGCAAAAAATTAAGCAAAGAATGGGGCGTTAAGTCGCTACTACGCGATTGGCCATAAATGATGAAAAAAATAGTGCAATTAGTTAAAAATTACTCTTGCTTTTTACGAGGCACATCTCTATTATAGCCAACCTCTGATGCGGGGTGGAGCAGTCTGGCAGCTCGTCGGGCTCATAACCCGAAGGTCGTAGGTTCAAATCCTGCCCCCGCTACCAAATAAAGCCTAAATTCAAGTTTTGAATTTAGCAGTAAGGAGCCCCATTATGGGGCTTTTTTATTGCCCAAAATATAGTGATAACACGTGCAACAGGAATTAGATAAACTTATAAGATCAACCGTTAATGGCCTTGGTTATGAATTGTGGGGCTATGAATATCGTCTGCAAACAGAAAGTGCCTTGCTCAGAATTTTTATTGAGTCAGAAAAAGGGATTAACTTGGATGATTGTTCAACGGTAAGCCGTCAAATTGGTGCAGCTTTAGATGTTGATGACCTTATCCCTGTTGCTTATATCCTAGAAATCTCTTCCCCTGGTGTTGATCGAGTTTTATTTGATGCAAATCAATATGAGCGATATCTTGGTGAAAAAATAAAGGTTCGCACACGAATTCCAGTTGATGGTAGAAGAAATTTTAAAGGTAAAATGGTCGCGGTGAGTGATACAGATGTCACTGTTGAAATTGATAATTTAGATTATGATATTCCCTTTGAGGTTGTAGACAGAGCGCGTGTCTTAATGGATGTTCGCCCTAAAAAGCCTCAAAAATGACTGAATAGTTACACATTCAGTTGATAAAACGATGATTAGCGAGAAGAAAGATCATGAGTAAAGAAATTTTATACGTTGTAGATGCGGTCTCCAATGAAAAAAATGTAGACCCAGATGTAATCTTTGGTGCTGTAGAAGCGGCATTGGCGACGGCTACACGTAAAAAGCACGGCATGGAAATGGATGTGCGAGTTGATATTGATCGAACTTCGGGAGACTATGATAGCTATCGTCGTTGGTTGGTTTTAGATGATGAAGATCCTGAGTTTGAAGATCCCCAGCGTCAAATTTTGTACAGTTATGCGAAGCAAAAGAAAGCTGATGTTGAAGTTGGCGATTATATAGAAGAAGAAATAGAATCCGTTGAATTTGGTCGTATTGCTGCTCAAACGGCTAAGCAAGTTATTGTGCAGAAGGTAAGAGAAGCGGAACGTCAACGTGTTGTAGATGCATACCGTGACCGCCTTGGTGAATTGATCATGGGTACGGTGAAACGAATAGATCGTCGTGGT
>JALVRY010000452.1 GCA_027024625.1 Thiotrichaceae bacterium | reverse complement strand
TTTAGATAATGGGTTTGCTGAGTGGGTTTTAAAAAACAACGTATAATCCGTATACTAATTTTATAATTCAAAACACTTGGCATATACTCTAGATGTCTAAGTTTTTTTATAACTGTTCTATGCTTAAATTTAGAATAAACAGGTGATTTACTATGAGCAGTCAAAGCAAAATTGAATGGACAGAACAAACTTGGAACCCTACAACAGGTTGCACCAAAGTTTCTCCTGGCTGCAAACATTGTTACGCTGAGACAATGGCTAAACGTTTAACCGCAATGGGCGCTGGAGGATACGAAAATGGCTTTCAGCTTACAACGCACGATTACCGGTTAACACAACCTTTAAAACGTAAAAAGCCAACCGTTTATTTCGTAAATTCAATGTCCGATTTATTTCACGAAGACATACCTGACACTTTTTTAGATAAAGTTTTTAACGTGATCCGGGAAACACCTCAACATACATACCAAATCCTAACAAAACGATCTGAGCGACTACCCATATATTTTCAAACACGTGAATGCCCAAAAAATGTGTGGCTAGGCGTAAGTGTGGAAGACAAACAATACGGTGTACCACGCATTGATGACTTGAGGAAAGTTAATGCCACTATTCGTTTTTTATCTATCGAACCCCTGTTAGAAGATATTGGAGAAATAGATTTATCTAACATCCATTGGGTAATTGTTGGTGGTGAATCAGGCCCGTCTGCACGTCCAATGAAAGCTGAATGGGCCGATGGCGTGCGCCTACAATGTGATATACAAGACGTAGCATACTTCTTCAAGCAATGGGGAACCTGGGGCGCTGATGGTGTAAAACGAGCAAAACATGTTAACGGTCGCAAGTTAAATGGCCGCACTTATGATAGCTATCCAATTAACGTAACTTCATATGCTTAATTATATGATTAGCTCCACGTAAAGAAATAGATGCTGCTCTTGGGTTTGCAACTGCAAAAAACAATGCAAACATAACGGGACCCGTATCAGGTAAAAGTTTTGGCTCCGGCACCTTTGCAAAAATACTACTTAACCGTTCTTGTGTAAATCTAACAATATCATCAATATCTGCTGTGCGCTGCAATAATGGCTCACTTCCAAACATATCACCTTGCTTACTTTCATAAAATGTCGTTTGCCACTCGTCAGTACCTAACATCCTATTAATTGCTTCAATTTTACCTTTATCCATACTGTCATAATTATTTGCAGCTTGCCGATAAACACCACTAAGCGGAAATAAGTACCATAAATCAACCGCTTTTGTATTTGCAATAGCAACTAATGTTTCCCACTCAGTTTCCATACCATAAGGGTCTATAAAAATAATTGCACGAGTATTTTTCCAATTTACTTGCTGCAATATTTTTAGCAGTTTCTGATTGGCATCTCCCTTATAGAGATGAATTACTTTATCGCTATGCTTCGCCTTTAATGATTCAAGCTGCTCATATCGTTTAACGTTTTCTTCGACAAAGTGATACTCATCAAAAAGTCTGTCAATATTTAGTGCTATTTTAGCTGAACCATCTATCGTAGTAGTATTAGTTAGAGATGGTTCGTGCTCCGTATTTTCAAAAGCATCAATAGTATTGATATCCTTGCGTTTAGCTGAAATTTTAATTTCACAATCACCACTGCCAGCGAATGGATCAACATATATAAGTTTGAATGGTTGCTTCTTCAACACCCTCGTATAAAAATCAATATAAAGACGTACCACTTCTAGTTTAATTTTAGTGTGATTCCCACCAAATCTATGTGCAGTCATAATTACAGTAAGTTCGTAAGGTTATTGTTACCGCACAATAGTAACATGTTTAAAACTAAGGAAATTCGCTACCAATTTACGAATAGCCCCGCTGATATGCACAACTAATTAAATCAGGCAGCTTTAACCGACAGGTGAAGTCCCAATGCTTTCATGATCGACATCAGGGTAGATATTTTTGGGTTACCATTTTTTGAGAGAGTTCGATACAGACTTTCCCGGCTCAAGCCCGACTGCTTTGCCATCATCGCTACACCGCCCTGTGACTCAGCAACATTTCGCAATGCTACAAGCAATAAAGCAGGATCATCTTCTTCGAGCACAGCTTCGATATAAACCGCGACTTCTTCCGGCGAATTAAGGTAATCACTCGTGTTATATTTAGCTGTTTTATTCACAGTATTCTCTCCAATACTTTTTAGCCAGTTGTATATCTTTTTGCTGCGACGATTTATCGCCCCCACAAAGCAATAAAACTACTTCCTTTCCTTTTCGTCCATAATAAACACGATAGCCTTTACCTTCATTGATCCTCAATTCAGAGATACCATCACCAACAGGTTTTGTGTCTCCAAAATTACCAGTCATGATTCGATCAAGCCGAATCAATATTTTCGCACTGGCTCTTTTATCTCGCAAATTACGCATCCAAATAGTGAATGGCATTTTTCCATCCTTGCGCTGATATATCCTTATATCCATCATTCTTCCTTTTATAGATTTTTATATTGTAGCTCTCAGGCTACAATATATCAAGTCAGAAAACTAACGGGATTAGAGGTAGAGACAACAGAATGAGAGGTTATTCAACTAAGTATTGAATAACCTCTCATTGATGGATTTTTTTAAAGAGAGTCAGAAAACAACACTCTGAATGAGTATTGTCATTATGTTGGGTTATGACCCCCTACGAACTAATGCTCGCCCTTCGGCTTGCGCACACCAGCCAGACGATTACCCTGTTTTTGCGGGCCGCCTTTGGGAAAGATTTCGTGCAGGTATTTGCTGTTGCCACGCTCTTTGCCCCAGGCTTTTTTGAAGAATTTAACCATGTCGCGTACCG
>JALVRY010000451.1 GCA_027024625.1 Thiotrichaceae bacterium | reverse complement strand
ATATGAAACCACAGCACAGGATCCTGCATTTTTATTAGAACTTGCTCATTACGAATGGGTAGAGCTTGATTTAATGATTTCTAAAGCTGAGATCAACCTAAAAAATATTGACCAACATGGCGATTTACTAGCCGCAGCTCCTGCTATCTCGCCACTTGTAACAACACTCGCGTATCAATGGGATGTTCAACACATCAGTATTGATTATCAGCCCGAAAATCCCCCTGAACAGCCTACCTATTTAGTTGTTTATCGTGATAAAGAGGATGATGTAAAATTTATTGAAGCAAATCCAATTACTGCTCGCCTTATTGCATTAATTCAAGAGAAGTCAAAACAATCTGGGCGACAATTGCTCAAGCAAATAGCGGAAGAAATTCAACATCCTGATCCTGATTTAATTATTCAAGGAGGTCATCAAATACTACTAAAACTTCAAAAATCTGGGGTAATCTTGGGAACAGAGGTATAAGTAGGAGTACATAATTAATTTAATAATTTACTGGTCTATTTTCCGCTATTCAAGCCATTCTCTCAGTCGTAGCACGGCTATGCTTCTTCGACAATGAATGAATATCAAAAAATATCCTTCGTAAATTTTGTTAAATTAATTATGCACTCCTACTTAGCTTCAATATTCATTAACGCTTTTTTAAAGCAACGGCATTAATACAATATCGTAAACCACTAGGCTTAGGACCATCAGGAAAAACATGCCCCAAGTGTGCATCACAAGTATTACAGGTGGTTTCTACACGCGACATGCCATGTGAATTATCCACATGATACGCAATAGCATTTTCTTTTATTGGTTGTGTGAATGATGGCCATCCAGTACCTGAATCAAACTTCTCTGTTGCATCAAAGAGCAAAGTATCACAGCAGGCACAAGCATATATTCCAGCTTCAAATAAGCTACACATATCCGAACTAAAAGGAGTTTCTGTTCCATGTTGTCGAGTCACTCGAAATTGTTCTTCAGTTAATAACGAACACCACTCGTCTTGTGTTTTTTCAACTCGGCTATCTGGCGATGGATTTCCATTATTTCCGTAGTTGATGATATCTTTCCACTTCATTGATACTAGCCTGTGTTATTTGATTTGTTATTTCTGAAATAGCACTTAAATACACCAAGTTTCTATTATTACGATTCAAGTAGCTAGAGAGTCTTTCTATTTTGCTATGTTTTTCATTCTTAAACTGTAGCAATATAGCCCATCACTATTTGACTTCTGTAAAAATCGATTGCTTAAATGTTTTATGCACTCCTACTTAGAGATAATTCTGCTGAAATTTTCACTTAAGTTTAGGATAGTTTTTAAGTAAATGATAAAATCCTTACATCGTATTTGTAAAAGATCATTAATATGGCAACAACAAACTTACTTTCAACACGCCATAAAACAGTTGCCGTTAGAGTTGGCAATATCATGGTCGGCGGTAATCACCCTATTGTGATTCAATCTATGACCAATACTGATACTGCTGATATTGTTAGAACTGTTGCTCAAATCGCCGAACTCAATAAAGCAGGTTCAGAACTCGTTCGTATCACTGTAAACAATATGGAGTCAGCTCAGGCTGTACCTGAAATCCGTGAACGCTTGGATAAGATGAATTGTAATGTGCCTATTGTGGGGGATTTTCATTTTAATGGACACAAACTACTGCAAGATGTCCCAGAATGTGCTCAAGCACTAGCCAAGTATCGTATTAACCCTGGTAATGTAGGCAAAGGAAAGAGTGGTGACGATAAGTTTGAGCAGATGATCAAATTTGCTTGTGAATATGATAAGGCAGTACGCATTGGTGTGAACTGGGGATCATTAGATCAAAGTTTGTTAGCCAAGCGTTTAGATGAAAATAACAAAGCCGATGTACCAAAACTGATAGAAGTTGTTATGCATGATGCCCTTATCGAGTCCGCTTTAAGTAGTGCTGCAAAAGCGGAAGAATATGGGCTGGGTCGAGATAGGATTATTATCTCCTGCAAATTAAGTGGCGTACAAGATTTAATCCAAGCCTACCGAGATTTAGCATCACAATGTGATTATGCATTACACCTAGGCTTAACTGAAGCAGGTATGGGTAGCAAGGGGATAGTGGCATCAACAGCTGCTTTATCCATTTTATTACAGGAAGGAATTGGTGATACGATTCGTATATCACTTACCCCTGAGCCGGGTGCTCCCAGAGAAAAAGAAGTCATTGTTGGGCAAGAAATTTTACAAACAATGGGTTTGAGATCTTTTACCCCACAAGTTATCGCTTGTCCGGGTTGTGGGCGTACTTCTAGCGATTATTTTCAGCATTTGGCCGAAGATATTCAAGACTACCTTCGTAATCAAATGCCTATTTGGAAGACTCAATATGCAGGTGTTGAGAATATGTCGGTTGCTGTAATGGGGTGTGTTGTCAATGGCCCCGGAGAAAGTAAACAAGCCAATATAGGTATTAGTTTACCAGGCTCAGGTGAAAAACCTGTTGCTCCTGTCTATGAAGATGGTAAAAAAACAGTAACCCTAAAAGGTGATAAAATAGCAGAAGAATTTCAGGCAATTCTAAATACTTATGTGAAAGAGAAGTACGGATAAACCATATATCTCTGATAAAAGTCAAAATAGCTTATGATTGTTCAGTAACCTAATAAGCTAATTTTTATTGATTATTAATCTAGCATTCAGTTTAAGCTATAGCCAATTATCAACAAGTTAGCCCAACTTATACATCAAGTCACCTTTATCCCCCCGATAGTCACAACGTATGTAGCCTCATTTCTCCATTTTGTTTATCGTGTGTCTTATTCAGATTCTTCACTAAAGAAATTTTTAGTATCAGCTTAATTATGGTAGCTGATGCCTATTGAAAGCTAATGGAATTTAATCCATGTATTTTGAATGAACTCTAAACTTCAGTGAATTTTATGTATAAAGGAATATACTAGGCAAAACTTAATCAAATTTGATTAAGCGTTGAAATCATTTTCTACCCTGCTGTGTATTTGAGATTCTGTTTGATACGTCAACTCAATACTAAGTAGGTAGTCTATATTTCGATAAGGAAGATCTAAATAATTCGAGTGTAACTTTTAGAATGTAGTCCTTTAATTTTTGTACATTAAAACAGGACAGTAGCTACTTACTAGTTTAGTTTTAAGCAAAACTTAACCATTCTATCTTCAGGGAAATCACTCAGTATATTAATTGGATCTTTCTTGAGGAAGCTGATTAAGTCGGATCGAATTTCCTGGTAGGAAAACGATTCATGATTTGATCAGGGTTTCCTTAAGGAACCTCTGATCAAGTCACGAATGATTTTCTTGGAGCTAAAATTCTCCATTTTTTGTTTAAAAACCTCACCAATAGCCTGCTATTCGTTCGCTTTTTAAACAAAAACTGAATAATTTTATCAACCAAGAAATTTCATCCGACTTAATCAGAGTTTCCTTAAGTGTGTTTTGCTGATAATCCCACGGAGAAAATGATGACTGACGTTGTTCAGGAAAAACAATCATCCTTTTTGCTACTAATACTGCTCATAGTATCGTTAGTCGCAGGTTTAACCACAATTTCAATCTTGTTGAAGCAAAAGCCGATAGAGGATGATTTATCACAACGAGCAAATCGTCTTCTTACTGTTAGCAGATTGTTCAATGGAAAAGTTAGCTTTGATGGCAGAGATGCTGTTATTAAGGGCAATGTTTTTACAGAAGGAAGTCAAGAGAAAGTTATCACTCTTGTTAAGGGCGTTGAGGGTGTTAGAGAAGTTATTGCTCAAATAGGTGTTAAGCCAAAATTAAAAGAAACTGAAGCCAGCACTGATATAGAAGCTTCTGTAGAGCCACAATTAAAGGGAAGATTTACACTCAGATATGATTCAGGGCAATGGATTTTTGTTGGCAATGTAGATTCAGAAATTACTAAACAAAATTTAGTTGATAGTACACAAGAAGTTATTGGAGAAAAAATAAACACATCACTGCTTACTGTAAAGCCTGAAATCACAAGACCTAGGTGGGTTGATCGTTATCTCCATGTTCTTGATAGCTTTTCTTATGTGCATAACGGAGCTGAATTGACACTGACAGATGGAATACTGACGATTGGTGGTGATGTGGACAGTGAAGCAGCGATGAGGATGACTTTATTGCCTTTTAGAGAAGTTTTTGGTGATGTTGTAAGTATACGAAATACATTGAGAATACCCTTATTTAAGGATGGTATATACGTACCACAACGATTACATGCTGCAGAGAAAATAGATTTATCCAGTATTTCGTTTAATGATGAAAATACTAAAATTCAGTCTACAGTAGGGCTTGATAAGCTAGTTAATGAACTGAGTAAAAAACCAAATCTATATATCGAGTTGTCTGGGCATGTGAATAGCTTCAATAATGAAGATGATAATGTTCAAGTAAGCTTAGATAGAGCACTACTGATAAAACAGTATTTAATAGAACATGGTATACCAAAAGTACAATTACGCACATATGGATATGGTTCTTCAAGACCTATTGAACAAAGTGATTCGCGTCATAATGAAAGAATAGAAGTGACCGTAATAAGAGAAGGATAACAGCATGCAGTATTTAGCATTACAAATCGCAATATTTTTGTTAATTGCTACCATCAGTGGAATTGCACTGGGATGGTGGATTAAAGGAATGATCGTAAAAGTTCAACTTGAAGACATCAAAAACCAAAATGTAAGCAATCGTCGTAATCTGAAAGATACGCGAGAACAATTATCTGTCTTACAAGCAAAAAATGAGCATGCGCAACAACAGATAGATAAATACTCTGCACATTACAATAGTAATACTTATGGACAATATCTTGAAGCTAGAAAATCATTAGAAGTTACACGTAAAAATTATGAAGCCTTGTTGGCTGAGCTTAATCAGCAAAAAGCTTTGAATAAAAAACTGGAACATCAAATAAGCGTGAACAGTGAAATTACGCATTCTCATGACTTTAAAAGAGAGTTACTTAGTAGTACTAAATCAATAGAAATTGATGTGGAAGAAGATTACTTTTCTGATGACTTAAAAAAAATATCAGGTATTACCCCTGATATGGAAAAACAATTAAATAGTCTAGGGATATTAAAATACAGACAAATTGCTGAATTTTCATTGCAAGATGCTGAAATGATTTCTGGTCATCTTAGTTCATCATCACTTCCTGATTATAGCTTTATGGTTTCAACTGCAAGAGGCTTGCATTCCAAAAAATATAACCATCAAGCTGCGTAGTAATTATATCCACTAAAGTATGATGTGCAGAGTTTCCCTGCCTATTTTCTAATTTTAGCAATACCGTCTCTGCCGCGTGGTAGTCTAGGTCTAGGCTACATCATCCTTGACAATGTCTTGACTATATAAAAAATATTCTGCATAAATTTAGCCAAACTAATTTTGTGCTCCCACTTACAAGCAATATATGCAGGGAAATATAACCGAATAATCTCATTTCGTGGTAATAACACAACAAAACAATAAAAAATTATAGGATATAGATGGAGCTTTTTGCTCAGTTGACCTATAATTCGCAGAGGTGTTGTATATATATCACATTTTAGGTTGTTCGTAGTGGGGAAACTTTGACTATAGTGAACAACTTAAATTAAGTTTAATTACATATAAACTACAGAAAGACAACTCAAATCAACAGATATAATTTAGGAGATTAAAATGGCTCTCAAGAAAATTGCGCTTATTAGTGCATCGGCATTAGTTGCATTGCTAATGGCATCATCTGCAAGTGCTCATGATGGCGACAATGTAGCAACAGGCCACAAAGACGGAAAGTTAGTAGATCAATGGGGTAACTGTATTATTTCTAAGTCTGGAAATGATCTTTGTAGCCCTCCACCTCCACCACCAGTAAAATGTAAGATTGTTAAAAGCTGCCACACAGTACCAACAAAAGTTACTGTAAGTAAGAACCTAGCAGGTGATACTAACTTTAAATTTGATAAATCTAATCTAACTGCGGCTGGTAGAGCTGAATTAGAAGGATTCGTTAATTCTCTCCGTGGAATTAATATTTCAAATGTTAATGTTGCTGGTCATACTGATGCTGTTGGCTCTGCATCTTATAACTTGAAGCTTTCTAAGAAACGTGCAGCAACTGTTGCTAACTTCCTAGTGGGTCATGGTGTTCCAGGATCTAAGATTACAGCAGCTGGTTACGGTGAGTCTCAAGCAACACTTCCTGCAAGTGCGTCAAATGCTGCACGTATGGTTGATCGTCGTGTAGACATCACTGTTAAAGGCACGACTACTGGTGCTGGAAAAGGAAGACAAGTTTGTACTTCTAGAAAAGTTTGTCCTGCTGCTAAGTAGTAAATAGGCAAATAGTGTAGATTTTAATCAAATCTATATAAAAGAAGGCTAGCATTTTATATGCTGGCCTTTTTTATTTGTATCCTACTATTTATAGAATAAGGCAACAATATGAAAAAACTGGGATAAATGTAGATTAAATTTTATGCTTTAAAAATCCCTCAGTATTTCAAAGTTAGCTTTCATTCCGTTACAATGCCCTCCACATTGAAATATATCACTTAAATTATAGAAAGATCGCATGACTATAATAATAACTCATGTTGGATCAAAATACTGACTGGAGAAACCTTCTATGCCCATTACAGTGGCAATCCCCCGAGAAACAGCAGAGGGCGAACGACGTGTTGCAATTGCACAAGACGTTATTAATCGATTAGATAAGCTTGGTATTAAGACCCTAATTGAGAAAGGAGCTGGCGAAGCTGCTAATCTTTCGGATGAGTCTTTCAGTAATACCAATTTTGTTGAAAATATATCAGAAGCATACAAACAAGCTGATATTATCTGGCGAGTACAAGCACCTTCTGAAAAAGAAATTGATCAAATGGAAGAAGGCAGCATCCTAATTGGCACATTACTTCCGTATAAAAACCCTAATATTGTTGACAAACTTAACCAAAAGAAAATTACTAGTTTTTCAATGGAATTTATTCCTCGTATTACCCGAGCACAATCAATGGATGTGCTGTCTTCGCAAGCGGCAATATCAGGTTATAAAGCGGCAATTATGGGAGCTGATCTGCTAGGTCGCTTTTTCCCTATGCTGACAACCGCAGCAGGTACAGTACGCCCATCCAAGGTTATTGTAATTGGGGCAGGTGTTGCGGGTTTACAAGCTATAGCTACAGCAAAACGCTTAGGAGCAATTGTTGAAGCGTATGATGTACGCCCAGAAACAAAGCAACAAATTGAATCGCTTGCAGCAAAAGCCATTACTTTAGATATTTCTGCCGTAGGCGAAGGTGGTTATGCACGTGAGCTAAGCGAAGAAGAAAAGCAGCAACAGCAAGAGGAATTAGCATCTTATATTTCAAAAGCTAATGTTCTAATTACAACAGCAGCTGTACCAGGCCGTCCTGCACCCAAGATTGTCCCCACATCAACCATTGAAATGATGCAAGCAGGCTCTGTTATTATTGATTTAGCCGCAGAGAGTGGTGGAAATACCGATCTAACAAAGCCAGGTGAAACTATAAAGCACAATGGTGTTGTCGTACATGGGCCACTTAATGTGCCAAGCCAAGTACCAGAACATGCAAGTGAAATGTATGCAAAAAATCTTTTTAATTTTACAGTTCCCATGCTAACAGAAGATGGTGAGCTTGATATTGACTTTGACGATGAAGTTATAGCGGGTGCATTACTGACACACGAAGGCCAAATTAAAAATGAAAGTGTTCGTGAATTTTTAGAAAACCAATCTAAAGGGGAAAAATAATGGGCATGGAAGGGTTTGTTGCATTATATATCTTTATGTTAGCTGCATTTACGGGCTATGAAATCATCTCTAAGGTTCCTGTTATATTACATACTCCATTGATGTCGGGCTCTAACTTCGTGCATGGCATTGTATTAGTCGGTGCGATGATTGCAGTCGGTCATGCTGAAGGATTTTGGGAATCTGTCATTGCATTTATTGCGGTTGTTCTAGCGGCAGGGAATGCAGTGGGTGGATACGTCGTCACCGAGCGAATGCTTGAAATGTTTACCAGCAGTAAGAAGGAAGATTAATTATGATGAATTTTATTAATCTTGTTTATTTCATTGCTGCGGTACTGTTTATTTTTGGCTTAAAACAAATGAGCTCCCCTGTTACTGCTCGCAAAGGCATCGTCTGGGCTGGTGTTGGAATGGCTCTTGCGACAATAGTGACCTTCATTCATCCCGATGGTCAAGAAGACTTCTCTAGCTACTTCCTTATCAACATTGTTGCTATTGGAATTGGCGGCAGTATTGCATGGGTTACAGGTAAGAAAGTTGAAATGACCCATATGCCACAAATGATTGCCTTATATAATGGCATGGGTGGTGGTGCAGCAGCGGCGATTTCTGCCATTATTCTTATTCAGCAAGAACATGCAGATGACATCATCATCCAAAGTATTGCAACACTTGGAGCTTTAATTGGTAGCATGGCATTTTCTGGCTCTTTAGTTGCCTATGCAAAGTTACAAGGCATCATGAAAAAGAATTTCCGCTTCCCAAATCAACAATTAATTAATGGTGTTACCTTTCTTATTGTTATTCTACTAGGGATTAATATTGCCACATCAGGTTTGGACTATGGCATGTTTGGCTTATTTAT
>JALVRY010000450.1 GCA_027024625.1 Thiotrichaceae bacterium | reverse complement strand
GCGTATGCGTAAGCGTTCGCAGATTACTAACTTCATGCGTCGTTATATGGAAGATGATGGCTTCCTTGAAATTGAAACCCCGTTATTAACCAAGGCAACGCCAGAGGGGGCGAGAGATTATCTTGTGCCTAGCCGTGTTCATGCAGGTGAATTTTACGCATTGCCACAGTCGCCACAGTTGTTTAAGCAATTGTTGATGATGAGCGGCATGGATAAGTATTATCAAATTGCCCGTTGCTTCCGTGATGAAGACCTGCGTGCAGACCGTCAGCCAGAATTCACCCAGCTTGATATTGAAATGTCTTTCGTCAAAGAAGAAAGCATCCTCAATATGATGGAAGATATGCTAATCAAGCTATTCAAGAAAGTCTTGAATGTTGATTTGCCTAGCCCATTCCCACGCATGACCTATGCTGAGGCAATGGATAAATACGGCTCAGATAAGCCAGAACTACGCATACCACTACAATTAGTGGATGTGGGTGACTTAATGTCTGGCGTAGAGTTTAAAGTATTCTCTGGTCCAGCCAATGATCCAAAAGGTCGTGTGGCGGCATTGCGTATCCCGCAAGGTGGCTCGCTTTCTCGTAAAGAGATTGATAATTACACTAAATACGTGTCTCGCTACGGTGCAAAAGGTTTGGCTTATATCAAAGTCAACGAGCTTGCGAAAGGTGTAGAAGGCTTGCAATCGCCTATCGTCAAATTCATTCCTGATGTTGTTATGGATATTATGGAGCGTACAGGTGCAGAAGATGGCGATATTGTCTTCTTCGGTGCGGATACGGCAACCGTCGTTAATGATGCTCTTGGTGCCTTGCGTGTAAAGATTGGACATGATCGTGACCTAGTCGAAGGTGATTGGGCACCGCTATGGGTGGTTGATTTCCCAATGTTTGAGTGGGATAGCAAAGCCGATCGTTGGCATGCATTGCATCATCCATTCACCGCTCCAAAGTCTAGCGATATTCAAGCACTCAAAGACGACCCTGAAGCGGCATTATCTGATGCTTACGATATTGTACTCAATGGTACAGAGCTTGGTGGTGGTTCGATTCGTATCCACAATGCGGATATGCAAAGTGCAGTGCTAGAATTATTAGGCATTAGCGAAGAAGAAGCACAAGACAAGTTCGGCTTCCTACTAGATGCGATGAAGTACGGCTGCCCTCCATTGGGCGGAATTGCTCTAGGTTTGGATCGCTTGGTGATGCTAATGACAGGTGCAGAATCGATTCGTGATGTAATGGCATTCCCTAAGACGCAGACAGCATCTTGCCCATTGACGGAAGCTCCTAGTGGTGTTGATTTTAAACAGCTTAATGAATTACATATTCGAGTGAAGAAGCCAGAAGTGGAAGCCTAGAAATCTAAAATCTAGAAAATAGCTAATAATAAAAAAGCCCGCATTGTGCGGGCTTTTTTATGGCTAATGTTAAAGTTTTGTTATTAGCTAGTCTTTTTCATTGCCTTTAAAGCATCGGAGCTATAATCGAATGAGTCAGAAAATAATTGTTCCATCGGTAGACCTTTTTCAAGAAAAGCCTCTTTTGCGGCATTAATCATTGGGGGAGGGCCACTCATGTAAACATCGTAGCCAGATAAATCGGCAAAGTCAGCAACTACAGCTTCGTGTACAAAGCCAGTGCGACCCTCCCAGTTATCTTCTGTCTTTGGATCAGATAAAACGGGGGTGTAATTAATATGTTCAAATTTGAAAGCCCAGCCTTTTGCTAGAGCATCGTGGTATAAATCTTCTTTGGCTCTTACACCCCAGTAGATATGAATTGGACGTACAATGCCTTCTTCGATAATTTGTTCAATCATGCCTTTGATCGGCGCAAAACCAGTGCCGCCACCAATAAGTAATACAGGGCGATCAGAGCCTGTATGTAAATGAAAACTCCCGTGAGGACCTTCAATGCGTACCAGTGATTTCTCTTTCATTTCGGCAAAAACTTGCTCAGTAAAAAAGCCGCCTGGTACGTGTCGGATATGGAATTCTAAATAGTCATCGTTGAAAGGGGCATTCGCAAGCGAGAAACTACGTTTTCGCCCATCTTTTAGGAGAAAATCAACATATTGTCCTGCGAGAAATTGTAATCGTTCAGTTTCAGGCAGTTTAATCGTCATTTCCATGACATCATGAGAGAGCTTTCGTAACCCTTCTACGCGTGCAGGTAATGTTTTAATTTCAATTTCTGCATCCCGTTTGATTTCAGCGACATGGATGACAAGGTCGCTAGTTGCAATAGCTTGGCAAAATAATGCTTTACCTTCTTTTGCATCTTCCTCTGCAAGTGCCATTGGTAAGCCATCGGGGTAATCAACCGTTCCTGCATTAACATCACCCAAACAAGAGCCGCAAGCACCGCTACGACAACCGTACGGGAAGGAGATACCTTGCCGTAAGGCGGCGTCTAATATGAGTTCGTCGTTTTCGACAGTAAATTGATGGCCGCTAGGTTCAATGGTTACATTGTGAGTCATTTCTACTATTCCTTAGATTCTTGCGGTGGATTTTAGATAGTTTAGCTGAAAATGTCATGAATCCTTGTTTGTTGTAAGTAACATAATCCTGAATCAGTGACTTCACTACGGCACAGTGAATAAGCTATTGATTCATCACGGGTTTAAAAAATGCTCGCTTAACCTAAGGGTGAAGCTAAGATTTTTTAAAAATCCCGTGCTAAACCAATATCTTATCCCCTGTTATCCGCATTGAAGCCACGGATTCAGGATAATTACACAAGCCTAAGTGAATAGAGTCGTCTATAATTGTCCATAACATAAATAATGAGCGTGTTAAATAGTTATGGGTCTTTTGGCGTTTTTACCTGCATTTGGTTATTTGTTGCTAATTTTATTTGGCTTGCATGCTATTGAAATAATT
>JALVRY010000449.1 GCA_027024625.1 Thiotrichaceae bacterium | reverse complement strand
CATTTAACACAGATCGGTAATAACGCCTTTATTGGTTCTTGCACTCAGTTGGTTGCCCCAGTTTCTGTGGGTGATTTTGCAACAATCGGTGCAGGCTCGACCATTGCCAAAGATGCCCCTGCCGATAAGCTAACGCTAACTCGCCCAAAACAAACAACAATAAATGGCTGGCAGCGCCCAATAAAGAAAAAATAAAGGATAAAACTATGTGTGGAATCGTCGGTGCAATTGCACAACGCCCTGTAACAGAAATCTTATTAGAAGGTCTACGCCGCTTGGAGTATCGCGGTTATGATTCAGCAGGCTTGGCCGTTATCTCAGCAGATAATTTGCTAATGCGTGAACGTGCTTTAGGCAAGGTTGCGGAACTAGAAAAGAAATTAGAAAACAGCTCTTTGGCTGGCACATTGGGCATTGCTCACACCCGCTGGGCAACTCACGGTGAACCTGCCGAGCGAAATGCTCATCCTCATGTAAGTGCTAACCGTATTGCTGTCGTACACAACGGTATTATCGAAAATTACGAAGAATTGCGTGAATCATTGCAAGCAGAGGGCTATGTATTTGAGTCAGATACCGATACCGAAGTCATTGTGCATTTAATCGAAAAGGCTGAATCTCAAGGCATAGAATTGCTAGAGGCCGTAATGAGTGTGCGTAAGAAGTTACGCGGAGCTTATGCCTTGGGCGTAATTTCTAATGATGAGCCAGATTCTTTGATCGTCGCTCGACACGGTAGTCCTTTGGTGATTGGTTTAGGGCTAGGTGAGAATTTTATCGGCTCAGATATTCAAGCCATGCTGCCTGTGACTAGCCGTTTTATCTATTTGGAAAATGGCGATACCGCTCAGCTCAGTCGTCATGAAATCAATATTTATGATGAAAATGGTGATGCGGTTAAGCGTGAGATTCAGCAATCGACGGCTTCTATGTGTGCATCCGATTTAGGTGAATATCGTCACTATATGCACAAGGAAATTTTTGAGCAGCCCCAAGCAATACAAGCTACCTTGGATAGCCGCTTAACTGGTGAGTCGTTTATCAATTGCATTGTGGGTGAAACCAGCGAGGGCGTTGCTGCAAAAGATATTTTAGCCCAAGTTGAGGAAATTCAGATTATTGCTTGTGGTACAAGCTACCACGCGGGTTTGATCGCTCGCTATTGGATTGAAAGTTTAACCGAAGTACCCTGCAATGTAGAGGTTGCTAGCGAATACCGCTATCGTCGTCAGCCACCTAAAAAGAATATGCTGGTGATAACCTTATCGCAGTCTGGTGAAACAGCCGATACTTTAGCGGCATTGGATAAGGTCAAACAAGATGGTTGCTTGGCAACCTTGACTATTTGTAACGTACCTGAAAGCTCTTTGACCCGTGAATCTGACTTCTCATTAATGACCATTGCAGGGCCTGAAATTGGAGTTGCATCAACAAAAGCGTTTACTACGCAGTTAGTCGCATTACAGTTACTTCTAGGTCAGTTACTACAGGCAAAACAGGCAGATGATAAGCTTATCATCGAGCTAATCTCTGGCTTAAAACAACTTCCTGTCATTGTTGAGCAAGTGCTGGAGCATGATAAAGCTATCGAGAAAATGGCGGAAGATTTTATCGAGAAAAATAATGCTCTATTCCTTGGACGTGGTGAACAATACCCTGTGGCAATGGAAGGGGCATTGAAGTTAAAAGAGATTTCCTATATCCATGCCGAAGCTTATCCCGCTGGTGAATTAAAACATGGCCCTTTGGCATTGGTTGATAGCGAAATGCCGATTATTACCGTCGCTCCGAATACATCATTGCTGGAAAAACTAAAATCTAACCTCGAAGAAGTCCGTTCACGCGGTGGAATGCTCTATGTCTTTGCCGACAAAGCGGCTGAGATTAAACAGCAAGACAATATCTATGTCATTGAAATGCCTGCTGTACCTGAAAGCATTGCCGCTATTGTTTACTCTGTACCGTTGCAATTGCTTTCTTATTATACCGCTGTATTTAAGGGGACGGATGTGGATAAGCCTAGGAATTTGGCTAAGTCTGTTACGGTGGAGTAGAAAATATGACTTAAATCTGTGGCTTTATTACCGTACATAAATTCACAGATTCAGATCAAAACATAACCCTCTAAGTTTGACACTTTTATAGAATAGAGATACTATCTAGTCAGACTAGTTAGGACAAGAGGTGTTATTCATGAATGACAATACATGGCAGCTCCAAGATGCCAAAAGTAAATTTAGTCAGCTTGTTGAAAGTGCAATACACAACGCTCCTCAAATTGTAACCAAGCATGGGAATAATGCGGTGGTGGTACTTTCTTTTGATGAGTATAAAAAGATGATTAAGCCAAAACAGGATTTAGTTTCTTTTTTTAAGAACTCACCTTTCTGTGATACTGATATTGAAATAACAAGAAATAAAGATATGCCAAGAGATATAGAGCTGTGAAATATCTTTTAGATACTTGTGTTATCTCCGAATTAATTAAGAAAAAGCCCGATAACAACGTTGTTTCTTGGCTACAAGAACAAGATGAGACGGATTTATATATAAGCGTATTAACATTTGGAGAAATACAAAAAGGTATTGAGAAAGCATTAGATGAAAAAAGAAAATATAAATTAACAATGTGGTTAGAAGAAGACCTAAAAAGGCGATTCAACGGAAAGATTATTTTTATTGATCAAAATGTGGCACTAAAATGGGGAAAAATTCAAGGCATAACAGAAAAGATGGGGAAGACTATGCCAAGCATTGATGGACTCATTGCTGTTTCTGCTCTTGTTCACCATTGCACACTGGTTACAAGAAATATATCAGATATGGAAAATAGTACGGTGGACTTGTTAAACCCTTGGGATAAGTAGGAGAGCATAATTAATTTAACAAAATTTGCGAAGGATATTTTTTGATATTCATTCATTGTCGAAGAAGCATAGCCAAGCTACGCGACTGAGAGAATAGCTTGAATAGCGGAAAATAGACCAGTAAATTGTTAAATTAATTATACTCTCCTACTTAAGCCATAAGTGTGCCTCTCTTAATCTTAATTAGACTGTATAAGCTTTTTAAGACGCTGATTCCTCTCTTCTTTTGTATATTTTTCTAGCTTCTTCATTTCTTTATAGAATCGTTCAAAATCACCATGATAGCTTTCTAAAACACGAACAAATATGGGGATTTGCTGGAAGTAAACGCCAACCAAGGCAAGGCGTGCGTTGTTGATGGGTTTATCAAACCACGCATCGTAGGCATTGTAACCTCCCCAGCTTTTTTTGAGTTTAGTATATTGTAATTTTAAGCCTTTGATGATGGCTTGTTTTTTCTTTTCTGTTTCAGCATCGGACATCTTTATCTTATAGAGTTTTTTTAGCTTTTCTGTTGTTGCTAGCAATAGCCCAATAAATTGTTGTTGTTTTTTCAAGTAGTCATCGTAAGCCGCTAAGCTTTTAGGGTGTTTTTCTTTTAGCCAAAGCCGTGTACCAACTTGTCCTACGGCTGAGGCGAAGGCTTCATTAAAATCAGAATCACTTTTATGGTAAACCCGTTGATGGGCTAACTCATGAAAGATGGTTTCGGCAGTGAGTAATACCCCATGATCTAGCATAGTGCTGACGACAGGGTCATTAAACCACCCTAAGGTAGAATAGGCGGTAGATTCTGCAACAAAGGTATCATAGCCTAGTGCTGCTAGTTGTTTTGCTTCGGACGTTGCTTTATGTTCTGAAAAATATCCTTTGTAACTGATACAGCCAATAATCGGGAAGCACCATTGCGAGGGTGTCATGGAATATTTTGGTGTGACAACTAAGTTCCACGTTACCGCTTTTCGGTGCAGTTCTACAAATTTAGTGTAGCTGCCATTGTTTGGTAATTTAAGTCGTTCGCTGGCATAAGTTCGAATCTCTTGTACTAATTTTAATTCTTTTTTTCGTTGTTCTGATACGCTGTCATCTTTCAATAGCTGTGCAATCGGCTTGCGTTTAACCATTAACGATAAATGTCCCTTGGCACTTTGGCTATAATAACTCACCGTACTACAGCCTGAGAGTGAAAGTATAATGCCAATTAGACTTAGATATTTTAAAATTGTCATAGGCTCGATTAAAAATTAGGAAAATATATGCCACGCTTTCAAGGGAATAAAACTCACATTCATGGATCACCCGAATGCACAGGAATTCTACTCGTTAATCTAGGAACTCCCGATGAACCGAGTAAGTCTGCCTTACGCCGCTATTTAGCAGAATTTTTATCTGATTCACGCGTGGTTGAAATCCCAAAACTGATTTGGTACCCCATTTTATACGGAGCGATTTTAACACGCCGCCCTGCAAAAAGTGCCACTTTATATCAGTCTGTGTGGTCAAAAGAAGGTTCACCCTTGATGGTGCATTCTATTAATCAACAAAAAGCTCTGCAAAAAGAAATGTCAATCCGTTTTCATGGCAGAGTAATAATCGAATTAGCGATGCGGTATGGCAAGCCTTCTATTAAACAGGGCTTGGACAATTTAAATAAACTTGGTGCAAAAAGAATTTTAGTCTTTCCACTTTATCCCCAATATTCTGCCACAACCACGGCAACAACCTACGACAAGGTGTTTGACATTGTAAAAAAATGGCGTTGGATTCCCGAGTTGCGTTTTGTTGGGCAATACCATGATCAGCAGAGTTATATAGAGGCATTGGCTCGCAGTGTAGAAGATTATTGGAAAGAAAATGAACGGGGCGATTGTTTATTAATGTCATTTCATGGCATCCCAAAACGAAATCTACAATTGGGTGATCCGTATTTTTGTCAATGTCATAAAACAGGACGTTTATTAGCAAGGCGACTGAATTTAAAAGATAAGGAATGGAAACTGACCTTCCAGTCTCGATTTGGTAAAGCAGAATGGCTACAACCTTATACCGATAAAACCTTGCAAGAGCTTCCCCAACAAGGTATTAAAAAAGTCGATGTCATTTGCCCCGGCTTCCCTGCTGACTGTTTAGAAACATTGGAAGAAATTGCAAAAGAAAATAAAGGCTATTTCCTCAAGGCGGGCGGGGAGTCTTATCGCTATATTCCCGCATTAAATGATAATAAGGATCATATTCAAGCCCTTGCCGATACTATCCAAAATCATACACAAGGCTGGGCAGAGACCAGTGCAAATTATCACGAGCCGCAAGCAGGTTTGATTCAAAAGCGAGCAAAAGCTAAAGGAGCAACACAATGAAAGTTGGCTTAATTCTAATTGGTGATGAGCTGCTCAATGGCTCTCGACAAGATAAGCACATGGCAAAGACCATTGAAATACTTGCTCAACGCGGCATGAAATTAGGTTGGGTACGCATTATTGCTGATGAAGTAGAACAATTGGTGCAAACTTTTAAAGAAACTCTAGCAACTGATGACATTGTCTTTAGCTTTGGCGGCATTGGTGCGACACCCGATGATCTTACTCGACAGTGTGCAGCACAAGCAGCAGGAGTCGAATTGATTAAGCACCCTAAAGCCGTTGAATTAATTGAGAATCAATTTGGTGAGCAGGCTTACCCTAATCGTATATTGATGAGTGAATTACCAGAAGGCTCTGAAATTATCCCCAACCCTATTAATCAAGTACCCGGTTTTACGCTAGCTAATCATCATTTTGTACCCGGTTTTCCCAGTATGTCTTGGCCGATGGTTGAGTGGGTACTGGACACACATTATCGTCATTTATTTGATGATAATCCTGATGTGGATTGGCGATGGAAGTTAGTTGGAGCGATTGAAAGTGATTTATTAGATATGATGAATACCTTACTTGAAACATTTCCTGAGGTGAGGTTATCCAGCCTGCCTAATACCCAACATCGTCACCATATTGATTTTGGCTTAAAAGGCAAAGAAGAGCATGTGGCTAAGGCGGCTGCATGGTTCGAGTCATATATGACTCAACATGACTTTCACTATGAGAGACAAGATGCTTGATGTTGTTTGACAAGCTGAGATTATTCGAATCATAATACAGTTAAGGAAACTCTGATCAAGTCGGAAGTGAGGCTTTAGCCTCGCCCAAAACAACGGTATTTCAATACCTTACTGGCGACACTAAAGTGTCGCTTCCAATATTTTGGACTTGATCAGAGTTTCCTTAAGGAACCTCTAATCTAGGTATCGCAAGATGTCTGGATTTTTTTATTTGAAACTGACCAAAATGCCCATAGTGTATGGGGTCAAATTCCCTAGATTGCTGACAAGAGAGAAATTATGGCTGAGAAAAAATTAGATATACCACAGGATATGCAAAGCTCATTAGTTCCTGAAATGCTGAATTTGGATAGTAAAATTCAGTTTAATTGCCATAAAAATATTTCTTGTTATAACCAATGCTGTAAACAAGCGGATATCACTTTAACCGCTTATGACATTGTTCGCATGAAGCAGCATTTTGATATGGATTCCAGCGAATTCCTTAAAACCTACACTGTACCTTTTGAAATGGATGCTCATGGCACACCCGGTGTCAAAATGCGTACAGATGATGATAGTGTTTGTATTCATATGACAGAAGAAGGCTGTGGAATTTACGAGAACCGTCCTTCTGCTTGCCGTTATTATGGTATGGGCGTTATGTCTCGCCGCGATCAAGGCTCTACGGAAGACTATTATGTGTATTTCCGCAATAAAGAAGACATCTGCAAAGGTTGGGAAGAAGATCATGAGCAAACAGTTGGCGAATATCGTGAGAGCCAAGGCTTGCTTGATTATGATGAATACAACCGCGAATGGATGCAGTTAATTCTTAAAAAGAAATCAGCAGGTTATTCAATCGGAAAACCATCTGATATGAGTATGCAGCTATTTTTTATGGCAAGTTACGATTTAGATCGTTTTAAACGCTTTATCGAAAGCCCTGCATTTGCCAAAGTCTATTTGCTTGAACAAGCAGAAAAAGACAAAATCGTTAGTGATGATATTGAATTAATGAAATTCGGCTATCGCTTTATGCGTCACGTCCTTTTTGGTGAAGAAAGCATTCCAATGGTAGAAAACGCCTACGAAAAGCGTTATGAAGAGCGTAAAGATATTATCGAAATGCGTCATAAAGTTGAAGTTGACGAATACAAACGAAAAGAAGAAGAACGAAAGAAAGAAGCTTTACGTGTTGATGATGAGCGTCAAGACGATGGGCATGATGCAGATGCTTGTCACGGTGATAGTTGTAAGTGATTTCTGTACTTTTGTGGAGGGGAAATATAGATGACAATTAGCATCGCTATTGTTTCAGACACACATGCTCACTTAGATGAACGTATCGCAAAAATTGTAAGCCAGTGTAACTATGCAATACATGCTGGTGATATTTGTGGCGAAGATATTCTGGAGTCAATGAAGCCCATAGACGGCAAACTTTACGTCGTTACAGGCAATAATGACCCATATTGCCATAAGACACCCCTACCTGAAGTAATTCATATTGATTTGCCCGGTGGTAAATTAACGGTTGAACACGGTCATACACATGGCCATCACCAACCAGACCATGATTCATTGCGTCAAACACATGCTGACTCACGTATTGTTATTTACGGCCACACTCACAAACAAGTCATTGATAAAAGTGCAACTCCGTGGATCATTAACCCTGGTGCAGCAGGCGAAACACGGACACATGGCGGCCCTGCATGTTTAGTACTCAACGTAGATGAGGATAATTGGGATGTCGTGCCGTATCGTTTTTCTGATGCAATTGATGGAAAGGCGGCATAAAACCTTTCAATTCATTTATCTTGAAATTTGTACCAGTGTTCAATCAAACAATGGGAAAATGACAGTTCTACCCTATATTTATAATTAACAAAACGGATAGTTAATCACAAAAATCATCTCCCCAGATAATAATAAGAAATAACAATTATAAAAAGCCGAATGAGCATTCACACGGATTGTGATGTTCCTGAGAGAGTCTACTGAATGTAGGCTCTTTTTATTTGGAAGAAGGAAAGGTGCTAAATGAACATACACTCAAGTCTAAAAGACTCAAAACTCTGATTTTAGTTCTCGTTGAAGCAAGGCGGATACCGCTTGCGATGCTGGAAGACCTTCGTGGATAATTTGATAAACATGCTGGCAAATTGGCATATCAATATCTGCATTCTTTGCCAATAAACCAATAGACTGACTCGATTTAATCCCCTCAACCGCCTGCCCTATTTCCTCTACTGCCACTTCAAGTGTTTTACCTTGACCAATCGCCAAACCTAAACGACGATTTCGAGATTGATCGTCCGTGCAAGTTAAAACAAGATCACCGACACCCGACAAGCCCATTAAGGTTTCTGATTTTGCTCCCATTTTTTGACCTAAGCGAATAATCTCCGCCAAACCGCGCGTTATTATTGCCGCCCTAGCATTAGCACCATAGCCTAGACCATCTGAAATACCAGCGGCAATTGCTAGAACATTCTTGATTGCACCGCCTAGTTCAACACCCACAATATCAGTTGATAGTCTGCATGATTGAGCATATCACTCAATTCACTGCTGCAGTTTACATTATCAGGAAAGGGGATACCCGCAAGGTAATAATGATTCTCGCGGGCGTGATTAATAACCTCAACATGTTTTGTATTGATGTCCCAAAGTAATACATCAATATCATTACGCGCTAATTGAAGAGCTAAAGCCGTCCCCCAAGAACCCGCACCATAAACTGAGATCTTTTCTATTTTCACGCTTGTTCTGTCGGCTCGCCTGCTGCTGCGATTTCGGCCGCAGCTTGCTGAGCTTCCATACCC
>JALVRY010000448.1 GCA_027024625.1 Thiotrichaceae bacterium | reverse complement strand
TCCCCATGTTTGAGGCAGAGTTTCATGGTTTACTTGAGTTAAGCAAGCCCGAGTCTATTCGCGTGCCTAAGCCTGTTCATTACGGTTTTTCTGGTCAGCATAGTTTTTTAATTCTGGAATATGTTGCGATGCATGGTCGTGATCAACCTTGTCTTGCCGGTGAACAACTGGCTAAGTTGCACCAATATCAATCAGATCAGTTTGGCTGGTTTATGGATAACACCATCGGTAGCACTCAGCAACGCAATACACAATCGCAGGATTGGGTAGAATTTTGGCGACATGAACGCCTGCGTTTTCAACTGGATTTAGCATTGCACAATGGGCTAAGTCATCGAATTTATGACAAGGGTTTTGAATTATCAGAAGATTTAGCTCTGTTCTTTAGTGATTATCAGCCGAAAGCATCCTTGCTGCATGGAGATTTATGGGGCGGCAATATTGCTTATGATGAGCAAAATCAGCCGATTATCTTTGACCCTGCTGTTTATTATGGCGACCATGAAGCTGATCTTGCTATGACGGAGTTATTTGGACATTTTGGGCAGCGTTTTTATGATTGCTACCATGAGCATTTTCCAATTGATTCAGGCTATAGCACACGCAAAAAACTCTACAATCTCTACCATATTCTTAATCACTTTAATTTATTTGGCGGGGGCTACGGTTCACAAGCAGGGAATATGATTGAACAATTACTCAGCAGCAAGTAGTTCTAATTTCGCTAAATAACGACGATAACGCCCAGCAGGAATATCACCATTTTCTGCCGCTAACTTTACTTGGCAACGTGGCTCATGCGTGTGTGTGCAATTATTAAATCGGCATAAGCTAGCATAGTGTTCAAATTCTCGATAGCCATTGCGTATTGCCTCTGCATCAGCATTTGCTAGTGCAAAATCTCGCACACCGGGGGAGTCAATCACAAAGCCATCCCCCATCACACGGTATAAATCAGCCGTTGTGGTTGTGTGCTTTCCCTCACCTGATTGTGAAATTTCACCAATTTTAATATCCAAATCGGGCAAGACTTGTCCAATAATCGATGATTTACCAACACCAGATTGTCCAACAAAGATGCTGGTTTTATGAGCCAAACCTTGCTGAATTTCAGCAATACCTTTCCCTATTAGAGCATTTGTTTGGATAATCTTATAGCCGATAGATTCATACTCGCGGAGTGCTTGCCAATCTTTTTCTGTGGCATATTGCTCAGATAAATCGGCTTTATTTATCACTAGCAATGCCTCTGCACCAATTAAATGGGCAGCAATCATGTATTGATCGACCAACATCCAAGAGGGCTTGGGTAACCATGAGCAAACAATGATAATCTGATCGACATTTGCAGCAATTGCCTTGGGCTGACCGCGTCGATCGGGGCGAGTGAGTGCATTTTTACGTGGGAGAATTGAGGTGACGATGGCATTGCCATGTTTGCTTGACTGCCAACATACTTGGTCGCCACAGGCAATATTTTCAAATTTGCGACGTGCTGTGCAACGAATTGATTCATTTTGTTCATTAAGCACGATAAGTTCAGCACCGTAGCGAGTAACGACTCGCCCTCGGTGCTGACATTTCTGTTTTTTAGCAGCGGTGGTATTGTCCTTATTTTTTGACCTTATTCGACTCAAACTACACGCCTCTGCTTATTCATTTTTCCGCTGTTTCCCCGTTTTTCTGTTGCGACGCATCGTCTTGTTTCGCCGCGTTATCTTCTGGGTATTTATAATAATCTCTGTTTAGGTAGGCGACAACATCTAGCACATCGTCTTCAAACCAGTTTGTGCCAAAGTGAATATCACAACGTCTTACCCATTTATCAATATCCGCAACGGTTTTTGCATTATCTTTAAAATGCTCACCATTACTATGACAACTGATACATTTGGTGGGATCTGCCTCAAAAACACGTTTGCCATTATCGGCATCAACAACGCCGTCAGCAGCCAGAGCCGATGCACTCAGCAGTAAGCCACTAAGGATCAGTACTATTTTTTTCATTTTGTTACTCCGTATATACTTTTTGAAAGACTTTACCGTGCGAATTAAAGCTATCGCCTTGTATAAAACCTCTCTGAGTTAGCCCAACCAACGAGCCTATGCGTGTTGCCTTAGATGGGCAATACGAATGGAAGCAGGTGGATGAGAGTCATAGAATGCTGAATGTATTGGATCGGGTGTTAATGTATTCGCATTCTCCTTGTACAGACCAACTAAAGCACTAATCAGTTCCTCAGCGGATGATTGTTTTGCAGCAAATTCATCAGCTTCAAACTCATTTTTTCGTGATAACCAAGACATCATAGGCCCGATAAAGAAGGTAAATACAGGGCTGACGAGCATAAATAGAATCAATGCCATATAGGTCGAATTTTCTACATACATTCCCGAATAAAACCAGTCTTGTTTCATTAGCCACGCTAAAATTCCGAAGCCTACCAGCGTCATCACTGTCGATAAAATCATCTGTTTAAGAATATGCTTACGCTTAAAATGCCCTAACTCATGAGCCAACACCGCTTCCACTTGTGCTGGCGATAAATGCTCCAATAAGGTATCGAAAAAGACGATTCGTTTATTTGCACCAAAGCCGGTGAAATAGGCATTGCCATGACTAGAACGACGCGAGCCATCCATCACGAATACGCCTTGTGAATTAAAACCTGTACGTGACAATAAAGCTTCGATCCGCTCTTTCACTTCCCCTTCTTCTAATGGTTCAAACTTATTAAAAATAGGAGCGATAAATTTAGGGTAAGCCCACATCATGATCAAGGAGAATGAGGTTAATGCTACCCATGCATAAATCCACCACCAATCACCTGCTGACTTCATTAGCCATAGGATTAGCATGATCAGTGGCACACCGATAACCAGCGATAAAATCGTTGTTTTTACG
>JALVRY010000447.1 GCA_027024625.1 Thiotrichaceae bacterium | reverse complement strand
CTCGTGCAGTTCTGCCAATACGATGGACATAATCTTCGGCAATTTGTGGCAGGCTGTAGTTGAAAACATGGGTCACATCGGGGATATGCAAACCCCGAGCGGCAACATCGGTTGCGATCAATACGTGGTATTTGCTGTCTTCAAAGTCTTTGAGTAATTTTTGGCGTTTATTTTGTCGCACATCGCCAGAAATCATGGCAGCTTTTATGTCATTACCACGTAAGAAGTTCTCGATCTTCTCGGCATCGCGTTTGGTATTCACAAAAACAATTGAACGGAAGGGATTGTGTTTTTGCATTAATCCGATCAGCAGAGCGATTTTGTCGCTATTTGCGGGGTAAAAAACGGTTTGCTTAATGGTATCAGAGTTAACTTTGTCGGCTTTGATTTCTACACGAACTGGGTTGTCCATGTGTTCATAGGATAGCTCCATAACACGAGCAGATAGCGTGGCAGAAAACAGCATATTCAGGCGTTTTTCTGGTTTGGGTAGTTTACGCAGTAGATAACGAATATCTTTGATAAAGCCCATATCAAACATGCGGTCAGCTTCATCGAGTATCAGTGCTTGTGCTTGATTTAAGCTGTAAGCCCGTTGCTTCCAATAATCAATCACTCGTCCAGGTGTGCCGATTAGTAAATCGACAGGTTTCTCAAATTGCCGTTTTTGTGCTTCATAGGCTGCACCACCGTAAACTAAAGCAATATTGAAACCAACATGCTTGCCGAGCACCTCGGCATCCTTGGCTATTTGTATCGCAAGCTCACGCGTGGGGGCTAAGCATAGGCATCTGACTGAATTTTTGTAGGGCTTTTTAATTGGATTATCCAATAAATATTGGAATAAGGAGATGAGGAATGCTCCTGTTTTCCCCGTGCCTGTTTGGGCTTGACCTGCAACGTCTTTGCCTTCTAATGTCAGTGGCAAAATCTGTGCTTGAATAGGAGTGCAGAATTCAAAATCGGCTTCATCAAGTGATTGTAAAATCTTTGGATCAAGTGCAAAGTCGGAGAAACGTGTTTCGGTGAGGTGATTATTTTCCATAAATGGAGAATAGCATAAGTCGCTGGGGGTAACTATGTGTGGGTACTTTATAAACAAAAAAGCCCAACTCAAATAAGTCGGGCTTTTTTCTAGAACGCTTGGACTTTTAAGGAATATTATTTATTCGCTTCACGCTCTTTTACTTCGGCAATTACATCATCTGCAACATTCTTTGGACATGGGCTGTACTGCTCAAATTCCATTGAGAATTGACCACGACCTGAAGTCATTGTACGCAAGTCACCAATATAACCAAACATTTCACTTAGTGGTACATTTGCTTTGATGCGTACACCCGTTGCACCAGCTTCTTGAGATTGGATCATGCCGCGACGACGGTTCAAATCACCGATAACATCACCAACGTGATCTTCTGGTGTGAATACGTCTACTTTCATAATTGGCTCAAGTAATTGAGGGCCAGCTTTTGGCATAGACTGACGATATGCACCACGAGCTGCTAATTCAAATGCCATTGCAGAGGAGTCAACTGCGTGGAATGCACCGTCTTGTAGTGTGATTTTCACGTCAAGCACTGGGAATCCTGCAAGTACGCCTCGCTCAAGGCTAGATTCAAAGGCTTTCTCGATTGCTGGCCAGTATTCTCTTGGTACGTTACCACCTGTTACGGTTGATTCAAATTCATAGCCACTGTTTGGCTCACCCGGTTCGATTGTGTAGTCGATACGACCAAACTGACCAGAACCACCTGACTGCTTCTTGTGTGTGTAGGAATCTTCAATGGCTTGAGTGATTGTTTCACGGTATGCCACTTGAGGTTTACCCACTTCAACATCAACGCCGTGTGTACGACGTAGCAAGTCGATTTTGATGTCTAGGTGAAGTTCGCCCATACCTTTAAGGATGGTCTCGCCACTATCCTCGTCTGTTTCAACACGGAAAGAAGGATCTTCTGCAACCATTTTGCCGATTGCGATTCCCATTTTCTCAGAACCACCCTTATCTTTTGGAGCAACAGCAATAGAGATAACAGGCTCTGGGAAGACCATTGGTTCAAGTACAGCAGGGCTTTTAGGATCACAAAGTGTGTGGCCTGTTTGTACGTTTTTCATACCAACAACAGCGATAATATCACCCGCTTGAGCTGAATCTAGCTCGATACGGTCATCCGCGTGCATTTCTACGATACGACCAATGCGTTCGGTTTTGCCTGTTGATGAATTCAATACAGTCATGCCTTTTTCCATTTTACCGGAGTAAATACGGATAAAGGTGAGGGCACCGAAACGGTCGTCCATGATTTTGAATGCTAATGCACGGAATGGTTTGTCAGCATCAACAATCGCGTATTCGCCGGTTTCATTACCTTCTAGATCAACTTCTGGTTGTGGTGGTACTTCAGTAGGGCTTGGTAGGTAGTCAACAACACCGTCAAGCACTAATTGAACACCTTTGTTTTTGAATGCAGAACCACAGAATGTAGGGAAGAAATCAAGGGCGATTGTGCCTTTGCGGATACAAGCCTTGATTGTTTCAATACTAGGCTCTTCACCTTCAAGATAGGCTTCCATTGCATCATCGTCTTGCTCAAGAGCTGTTTCGATCATTTCTTCGCGGTATTCTTCAACTTTGTCTACCATATCGGCAGGCACGTCTTGAATCTCGTAGCTAAGTGGGTCGCTAGAATCAGACCATACCCATGCTTTGCGTGTTAATACGTCAACTACGCCAACAAAGTCATCTTCTTCACCAATAGGTAACGTCATAACTAATGGGTTTGCACCTAATACGGTTTTGATTTGATCAACAACGCGGTACATATCTGCACCCATGCGATCTAACTTATTGATGAAAATAACACGTGCAACCGCAGATTCGTTTGCATAACGCCAGTTAGTTT
>JALVRY010000446.1 GCA_027024625.1 Thiotrichaceae bacterium | reverse complement strand
GCCATAACCAATAAATGCATTAACCATAAAATCACTATCTCCGATAATGATGATACGTTGCTCGCCTGCTTTCTCATTATTATCAGTGTTGAGGGGTTTCTTGAGGGAGATTGCCAGTGGGATTGGCCCTTGTATGTCGTCTTGATCAGGGTCGAAAGTAATATCACCTTCCATTTTGTCCCCCACTTCTAACCAACTACTAGGAAGTGAGTTTAAAAAAGCATCATATTGCCAGTTAACATCATCCTTCATTTTGGCATCAAAATCTTCTTCAATCATGGTTGTGAAAGGGAAAAGGGTCAGTGTTTCGATATTCTTGGTGATAGGAGAACGTGAATAATCAATAACAGGAATAGCCGCTGCACTTTCTACACCGGGAACTTGTTGCTGTTCAACGATAATGCCATCATGAATGATAATACCTAACTGATCCGCTAATGGATTGAGTGAATCGCTAGAGTCGGGGTCGTGAAGCCAAAGGAGTTTCCCGCCTTTTTTAACATACTCTTGAATAATTTTAAGCTCACCGTCGAGCAAATCGGCTTGAGGTGAGGCAATCACTAAAATATCGGTATTATCAGGGATGGATTTTGAACGAATGAGATTATGAGGCTGTATTTTATAACCTTGTTTTTTCAGAACATTGGCAAGAGTCGATAAGCCTGTTGATTGTTGGCTAAATAAATCACGCTCTTTGTGTCCTTCAAGAAAAACAATAAAACGATCTTTTGTACGGCTCAAGCGTTGTAAAGTAGAGGCGATGGTTTGCTCATCCGTTGCTTCAATTACTTCACTCTTTTTGCCAAGATGGATTGCTATTTGCCCTGCGTAATTAATTCCAGCATTTTTTGCTTTTGCTGGTTCTAGATCTGGGTTGACAAATTCAATATGGGTATCGGGCTTAAAGCGTTTATATTTATTAACGAGTTTACTTAACTCCTCATGTAACATGGGTTCATCGGGGACATAGGCGATGAATTTTAGTGGTTTATCCAATGAAGTTAATAGTTTTTGGGTATTTTCTGTCAGTGTGTTGCGACTAGCAAACGTCCAATCTGCTGAAAATTTATAGTGATAGCTAAGGTAGCCTAGAGCCACGATAAAGCTACAAAATAAAAGATAAAAAATAGCGTTTTGAATTTTAATTTGATTATGTGAGGAGCGTGTTATTTTCATTTTATTTACCCCTGTAAACGATCATTATCGAGCTTGCGAATCGTGAGAATAAGGAAACCCACACTAAATAAAATGTAGTAAGCAAAATCACTGCTATCAAAAACACCATCTAAAAATGAAAGAAAATGTCCAAAATGTGAAAGGTAAGTAAAAACTTCACTATTGCCGCTTTGTGATCCGCCAGAAATATAAAGAATAACTAAAAACAGCAATAGGCCGAAACTACTAATGGCGGCAATAATAGGTTGCTTTGTCAGTGATGATAAGAAAATACCAGCCGCAGAAAATGAGGCTAATAATAGGCTTAAGCCGAGTATGGAAGAGCCGATAATCCCCATATCTAATTGGGCGAATAGCAGCAAAGAAAGGGGCATTAGCGATAGCATTGCAATCATTAGCAATACAAAAGTCATTAAACCAAAGTACTTACCGAGTACAATTTGTGTGGCAGAAATAGGGGAAGATAGTAAAAATGTTAGCGTGCCATTCATGCGTTCTTCGGCAAATAATCGCATGGTTAAAATAGGCATAATGGCAAGCATAATAATACCGATGGATGAGTATAGGTTGGTGACAACAATCTCTGTCACACCGGGCGCACCGTCTAGTCCAACAAGTTTTGGCTGAATATACAGGCTATATTCTTCAATACCATTTAAGAACAGCCACGCCATAATAAATTGCACAACAGCAAGTAAGCTCCATGCAAGTGGTGAGCGAAATAATCGTTTAAATTCGGTATTGGCTATGGTGATAATGCTATTCATGCGGCCTGTTCCTCTCCATGAATTAAATCCATAAATATCTGTTCCAATGTGGCAGCTTTGGGGGTGAGTGCTTGAATCTCCCAGTTTTCTGAATGAGCAAGCTGACATATTTCAGTGACAGGGTTGATATCGCTTGTGTGGAGTAGTTGATATGTATGATTGCCTATGGGGACAATATCTTCGATGCTATTTAGTTTTGCCAACTTATCCTCATCAATCTTGCTAGAGAAACGAGCGATGAGGATAGGGTCGCTATGGCGACTTTCAAGATTATCTAAAGAATCATCAAATACAGTTTCACCTTGGTTGATGATCTGTACACGATCACAAACTGCCTGAACTTCGGGTAAAATATGAGTGGAGAGAATAACGCTGTGATCTTTTCCTAGCTCTCGAATTAAGCTACGAATTTCTTGTATTTGGATAGGATCAAGTCCAACGGTAGGCTCATCCAAAATAATAATATCTGGAGTATGTAATATTGCCTGTGCAATGCCTACACGCTGCTGGTAGCCCTTGGATAAATTACCAATTAAACGATTACCAACCTCATCTAGGCCACAACGTGTTTTAGCTTGTGAAATTGCCGATGATTGTTGCGTGCTGGGTACTTGTCTTAGTTTTGCACAATAGCTGAGATATTCATCTATTCGCATATCTCGGTAAATAGGAGGTTGCTCTGGCAGATAACCGATATGTTGCTTGGCTTGCTTGGGATTCTCTAATAAGTCAATACCTTTGACCTTAACTTCACCTTGGCTAGGAGAGAGGTTGCCTGTTAGCATCTGCATGGTTGTAGATTTACCTGCACCATTTGGCCCCAGTAAACCCAATACCTCGCCCTTTTTTAATTGTAGGTTTACATTTTGTACCGCATGGTAGTTACCGTATTGTCGATATAACCCTTCAGCACGAATGAGAATTTCATCACTCACGAACCAACTCCATTATTTTAATTTGATGAGT
>JALVRY010000445.1 GCA_027024625.1 Thiotrichaceae bacterium | reverse complement strand
AAGTAATTCTGGAGGGCGTAATGTCTTATCAAAAACCAAACGATCCAATGGCAAAAAATATAATTGCTGTTGCAGCTATTGTGTTACTTGCTGCTGTTGCAATATTAGTAACCAGTTTATTTAAAACAATTCAGCGTAATACCGTTGAAGGCTCCGCGGAAGATATTGCCGCTGCTTCTGCTGTAAAAATTGAGAAAAGCTCAGCAGCTGCGGATGCTCCTGTAAACGAAAATATTGCAAAAATTGGAACAACTGAAGGTGCTACTAGTGGTGCAGGTAACTCTGCTGGCGGTCCTCTTTCAGGTAAAGATGTCTTTGCTGCAACATGTAATGCATGTCATGGAACTGGCGTATTAGAATCACCTAAGTTCGGGGACAAAGCCGCTTGGGCTCCTCGTTTTGCTAATGGTTTTGATTCACTACTTAATAGTGCCTTAAATGGTAAGGGTAATATGCCTGCCAAAGGCGGCAATGCTGCATTATCTGATAATGAGATAAAAGGAGCGATCATTTATATGCTTAAGGAAGCAGGTATCGACGCAGGTGTTACTGTTGATGCAGCTCCAGCAGATAGTAAACCCGCTGCTGCAAAAGATACCACAAAAGCTGAAGCCCCTGCTACAGAAGCTAAAACGGCAACAACTACTGAAGAGCCTGCGGCAACCCCAGCGCAACCCACAGCTCCAAGCACACCAGAAAAACCTACTGCACCTGCAGCAAGCACAGCCCCTGAGCAAACCAAAGCTGAGCAACCTGCCGCAGCCGCTTCTACACAAACAGCGAGCAATGATCTTCCTGCGGACGCGGGTGAAAAGCGTTATAAGACAACATGCTTTACTTGTCACGCAACAGGCGTTGCAGGTTCTCCTATTTTTGGAAACAAAGAAGCATGGGCTCCTCGTATCGCACAAGGCAAAGATGTTCTATATCACAATGCTTTAAACGGTAAAGGTGCAATGCCTCCAAAAGGTACAGCAATGGATGCATCTGACGATGAAATTAAAGCAGCGGTAGACTATATGGTTAGCCATGCTCAGTAAGTTAATGTCATAGTATCCACTATGATCCATGACATAAAAAAAGCACCGTTAGGTGCTTTTTTTATGCTTAATCAGTTTCTGAAGTTCGCTTTGCTAATTTGACATAATGTTTTGCCGAGTATAAAAGAAATTCTTTCTCTTTTTCCTTCAATTTTCTTACTTTCTTCACAGGGCTACCTAGCCACAAGTAACCACTTTCTAAAATTTTATTAGGTGGCACTAAACTCCCCGCACCAACAATCACCTCATCTTCGATAACCGCTCCATCTAGTACAATAGCACCCATGCCAATTAAACTTCGGTTACCAATGGTACATGCATGTAATACGGCTTTATGCCCTACGGTAACATCATCTCCTACAGATAAAGGAAACCCTTTTTCTGTAGAGTAATCACTACCATGTGTAACATGCAAAACAGAACCATCTTGAATATTGCTACGCTTTCCAATCGTTATTTTATTCACATCTCCACGAATAACCGTCATCGGCCATATCGAGCTATCTTCACCAATTAGTACCTGCCCTGATACTAAAGCCATTTCATCAACATAGGCTGTTTCATGTATTACTGGCTGATTATTTTCAAAATTTCGTATTGTCATCTTATTTTCCTTTGTGAACCTTTACAATACAGGCAACAGAGACTGAACCTATGGACTCACGAGCTATTAATCCCAAAAAAAATAGGTTTAATCCAATAGCTTGGCACTATCTCGCCAATGCTTGTCTATACTATATTGTTTTAGAAAGCATAAGGCAGTAATTTTCCTCTTCTAAAATTAACCGATCAAAAAGGAATAATAAGTGCGGTTTAAATCTATCTTTCCACGATTACTTCAATTCTTGGTTCTGCTATCCCTTGCTATCACACCAGTAACACTTAATGCAGATTTGTTCTCTGATATTAAAAATAAACTACAAGAAGAACTAAAAAGAGGGAGCGAAAAACTAAATGAAAAACTACAGCGTACAATCGACCAAGTAAATAACCCATCAATCGAAGTGCTCACCCAAGTACCATCCCTATTAGGAAAAACACCAGTTGAAGCTGAAAACACATTATCAGAACATAGGTTAGTTTTAGGTAAAGTTACCAGTGTTCCAAGCCAGCAAACGGCAGGAACTATAATCAGTCAAAGTCATGGGATTAACTCCACTGTTAAACAAGGAACTGTAATTTCTGTAGAAGTTGCAATGCAACAACAGACTACTGACTTGGTTATTGTGCCTAATTTATTTGGTCTAAGGATAGACGAAGCAAAACAACAACTTCAACATCGATCTTTACGACTAGGCAAGGTGGAAAGGAAAGAATCTAAATACCCAGAAGAAACAATTATTTGGCAGAAGCCTAAAAATGGCAACAAAGTTCAACGTAAGTCAGCAATTAACATTATCCTCGCAAAACCTATTCAAAATACTAATAAGACACAAGTAACTTTAATACTTAGCAAAGATGTTATTCATGTTGGTGAAACTGTCACCATGCAAGCTAAGATTAACCCTAAACCCAAAGCTAGCTTGCAGTATAGTTTTAGTCTTGGTGGCAAAGTTCACTCTAGTCAAGATGGATTTTTAACACATACCTTCCAAAAGGAAGGGCGAGTTATTATCACTGCCAGTGTTCGAAGAAAACATAAAAAATGGCTACATTCTGCTCCAAGCTGGCTAGTAATTAAGAAAAATAATGGTCATGCAAATACAGATGATGTTGGAGCAGTAAATATTTCCGTACCTGATGTCGTTGGTTTGTCCCTAGATGATGCAAGAAGAAAAATAGAGGGTAGCAATCTAAAGATAGGAACCATCCAGCAAAGAAATAGCAGTGGAAAATCTAGAATTTTAGAGCAAACCCCACAAGCAGGTGAAAAAGTTAGCACAGGAACGCAAATCAACTTACTACAATCTATTCCATATAACTTTAGTTTTTCATTATCCGCCAATAAAACAGAGATTCAACAGTATGAAAGTGTGGAGTTTCAAGGTCTGCTTGAAACAAATCAGCAAAATAACTTATCCGCAGTAGTCCGTTATCACCTAATTGTAGATGAAAAAGATATTGTGAGTGATCAGGCTTTCTGGCTCTATAAATTTGATGAAGCAGGTACTCACCGTATAGTTGCCGAAGCTCATATTGATGGTGTTGGCACATATAAAAGTAATGTTTTAACCATTAAGGCAAGCAACACTTGGGTAGAACCAAGGGCAATAATAGAGCCTTCAACACTTGTCGTCGAGCAAGGACAATCTGCAACATTTACCAGTCAATCAATCCACGATAAAAGCTCAAAGCTAAAGCTATTTTGGATGGATGAGTCTGGCGGCAACGATAATGGTAAAAAATATACTATCGACACCACTGACTGGGAAATCGGAGATTACTGGGTAAGTTTACGGGTAAAAGATAGTCGTGGGATTGAAAACACAGATAAAGCTGAAATTATCGTTACAAAACAGGGTGGTATATCTGAAGACCCATCCCCTGCCGAAGACAAGCCTACAGAAAGTCAAATCGAGCCAGCTGACATTAAATTGGCTTTATCCGCATCTGCATATCATATTATTGCAGGAAAACCCGTTAAATTTACAGTCAGTCAACAACCTATAACAAATACGGAATATCATATTATTTTTGGTGATGATAATGACCAAACAACTTTGCAACCTTGGTCTGATCACCAATACAACAAACTAGGTCAATACAGTGCTTATGTAGAAACTCAGTACAAAGAAAAAACAATTGCTAGTGAAAAAATAAAAATCTGGGTCTGGCCATCATGGTTTTTAATCGGCTTTACGGGCTTTGCTATTTTACTATTAGCCAGTATATTTAAGCTCTTATCACCTAAAATTCATAAGGAAATAAAAGCAAAAACATCTCATGTACGTTATGTGCCTATTGTCGATGAAGGAGAACAAAAAATAGAGCTAAACCACAAGGCCTCTCAAGATAAAGAAACTCACTTCGCTTTTGTAGCAGAGGTGGATGAAGGTAAGCAATGGATGACTTACAAAAATGAGCAAGATGAATAATATGAATATCAAGTTTTCCTATTCAATGCACCCCATTTTAGAATTAAGAGGCCTTCGCAAGAAAGGATTCAAGCTGAATTCGTGACTTTAATGCGGATAACGGAGGATAAGATATTGGCTTAGCACGGGATTCTAAAAAATCTTAGCTTCACCCTTAGGTTTAGTGAGCACTGCTGTACTCAATTATACTTTAGTGTAAGCAGGCATCTATTAAACCCCTGATGAATCAATAGCTTATTCACTGTACCGTAGTAAAGTCATGAATTCAGGTTCAAATAAATAACAAAGGATGAAATATGTCTAATAACTCAATGGCTCTGTATGATTTACTCAAGCCTGACTTTAAACATGCTGCAATAATTGGCTGGAAAGATGCAGAAACAGAGGCAGAGCTACAAAAAATTCGACAATCGTTAGAAGAAGAAATAGACGACTTAGAATGGGATAGCGTTAAAACAGAACTCTATAAACAGCTTGATAAATTACTAAACATCTCTCTCGGTAGCGTACTGGCAAGAGCTTGGGTTACATCTCATCAAGTTAAGGAAGTTATTAAAAAAACAAATTGATAAAGAATCTGACTCAATTGCAGTAATTCCCTTGCTGTCTCATAAAGTATTATCAAAACATGAGCCAAAATTAAAAATTATGCTCAATAATACAAAAATTGGAGCACTAAAGTTATTAGCCAAATTTATTTTTAAATTAGATGGCGTGCTATTAAAAATCCAGTACGGGAAAATACAAGCGGTACTGGCTGGAAAATGCTCAGGAGCCGCATCAATTTCCTATGAAGGCGTAACGCTGGAAGAAAGAAAAATAACAGAATTTGATTTACCAGGAGAAGTCAATTTAACAAGGACACGGAAAGAAGAAATAGCAGATGAGATAGATAATGCCGATGACATTCTCACTGAGCCTAGAGTATCCCCACCTTATGATCTTGAAGTCATCACTAGGGAGGAAATTGCAACAGCTATTCCTATTAGTTTTGGCAAAAAACTCTTCTTAATGATTATTGGTATTTTAATTGCATTATTATTGATCGCCACAACAATGCTTCTGCTTTAACGCTACACTACACTCTTAACTGAAAAACAACCTCGCCGTTTTGAACAGAAATCTCTTTTCTTCCTGACAATATATCGGCAAAGGCGGTATTAACCAATGCACCACGCCAGTCACTAGAAAGACTACTTCGCCCTTCTTGTACCATTTTTAATACTTGTTTGCGTGTGGCAATAAATGAAGCACTGATGTGATGCTCTTTTGCTTGATATTTCACAACTAGCATCAGTAAATCTACAAGTATATCTTGGCTTGCGCTAGCCTTTCTTTTAGTTGGCATAGTCGGCCAATTTTCTTTGGGAATATCTTTAGCTTTTTGAATCACTCTAATCCAATCCTGATGATAGCGTTTTAGATGCTTATCATCAGCATTTCTGATTTGCTGAATCTGACTCAGGTTTTCAGGCTGCCTACGCGCAAGATCGACAAGAATATCATCATTAACAATCCAGCGACGAGGACGATCTTTTTTCACAGCAACCTCTTCACGCCAAGCAGCAAGCTCTTGTAAGACTGCCAATTGCCTCCCCTTAAGAACCTGCCGCCCTTTTACACGATTCCAGCAAGAGGTGAGATTGATTTCATAAGTCGAAGAATCTGTTAAATGCTCAAAATCAGACTCTAACCAAAGTAAGCGTTGTTTATTTTCTAATTTCTTATAAATAAGGTGATAAATCTTTTGCAAATATTTGACATCATCAATGGCATAGTCAATTTGCTTTTTACTCAAGGGGCGGCGAGACCAGTCTGTTCTTGATTGTGACTTTTCTAAGCTGACATTTAATAGTTCTTCCACTAATCTCGCATACCCAATTTGCTCACCTAGACCAAGCACTGACGCAGCAGGCTGCGTATCAAAAATAGGTGCAGGCACTTCATCCATTAAATAATAAAAAATCTCTAAATCTTGATATGCAGCATGAAAAACCTTTATTATAGAAGGGTCTTTTAATATATCTATAAATGGTGATAAATTACTTATGCTCAAAGGGTCAATACAGGCAAGCACATCGTCTCCTGCGGCAATTTGTACTAAACACAACTTAGGGTAATAGTTTTTCTCACGAATAAATTCTGTATCTAAAGCAATCCATTCTTTATTTTTCAAAAGCTTACAGAGTTCAAAAAGAGCTTTATTTGTATTAATGTATTGCTTCACATGGAATCCTTTTACCATACTTTTTTGGCAATATTGTCCGCTACTTTCAAAGTAGCACTCTACAAGCTGATCAATAAACAATCTATAGAAGAGAGTCGCAATATATTGATATTATTATACTTATTGACCTACCTAGCCCATATGGAATACTCTTTGAAGAAGAAAAGCAAATAACTTGAATATTTATCTTTTATTTGCTCTCGACATTAATTCCCAAAGGTTGAGCCAGTGTTATTCACATAGGTTCAATAAAGCTAGGAGGGAGGCTGGAATCGCTCCAGCCAGAAAGCCCACTTTTGTGGGCTTTCTTTTGCTTACATTCTTTCCATTGTCTCTATACCCAACAAACCTAAACCAAGTTTCAAGGTATTAGCTGTTTGTTTTGCAAGTTTTAAGCGACTATTTTTCACTGTTTTTTCTGCTTTTAGTATCGGGCAAGCTTCATAAAAGCTCATAAAATTACCCGCTAATTCATAAAGGTAATTACACAATACATTGGGAGTTGCATCTTTGGCTACTTGATCAATCACTTCTTCCATTTGCAATATCTTAACGGCAAGCTGCCTCTCTTCTGGAGCCTCTAATTGGATACTTGCATCGGCATTATAATCATCAACTTTCTTAAAAATACTATGAATCCGCGTATATGCATACTGCAAGTAAGGGGCTGTATTTCCTTCAAAACTTAACATGCTATCCCAGTTAAAAATATAATCAGATGTTCGATTCTTGGATAGGTCTGCATATTTCACTGCACCAATTCCCACTTTGTGAGCAATTTCTTTCTTTTCTGAATCAGACAAATCAGGGTTTTTCGCTGCAACTAAAGCATAAGCCCTTTCTTCCGCTTCATTTAACAAATCAACCAGTTTAACTGTTCCGCCCGTACGCGTTTTAAATGGTTTACCATCTTTACCCATCATTGTGCCAAAAGCCAAATGTTCCAATGAGGTATTATCCGCAACAAACCCCGCTTTTTTTGCAATGAGAAATACAGCATTCAAATGTAAATTTTGGCGAGCATCAACAAAATACATGATCCGTTTTGCAGCAAGCGTGTGATGACGATAACGCAATGCGGCCAGATCTGTTGTCGCATATAGATAACCACCATCAGATTTTTGCACAATCGCAGGGAATGGCTTGTCATCTTTTGCTTTTAATTCATCTAAAAAAACAACTCGTGCTCCATCACTCTCGGTTAGTAAGCCTTGCTTATCAAGATCGTTGATTATATCGGGCAAGTCATCATTGTAAGAGCTTTCCGGCTTCACATCATCTCGTGTTAAACTAACGTGAAGTTGCTGATAAACATCCTCGCAATGCTGCAAAGAAATATCAATAAACTGTTGCCAAAGTGCTTTACATTGCTCATCCCCCGATTGTAGCTTTACAACATAGTCCCTTGCTGTTTCAGCAAAATCGCTATCATCATCAAACCGCTGTTTAGCTTCACGATAAAATGTCTCAAGATCAGCTAATTTAACCGATAAGTCTGCACTTTCATTCTGTTGATCCACCATGTGAGCAATCAACATGCCAAACTGTGTCCCCCAATCTCCCACATGGTTTTGTCGAATAACATTATGCCCGACAAGCTCTAGGGTGCGGACAATGGCGTCACCTATAATGGAAGAACGTAAATGTCCAACATGCATTTCTTTGGCAAGATTTGGTCCCGAATAATCAACCACGACTGTTATTGGATTTTTACTTTGTGATACGCCCGCAGTATCTGATTGCATTGCTGTATCAAGTTGATTGCTTAGCCAGTCTGGCTTTAAATGGATATTAATAAACCCAGGACCTGCAATTTCAACCTTATCGGCGAGATCATCAATTGCTAAATTCTCAAGTACCTTATTCGCAATTTCACGAGGATTGCTTTTCAGCTTTTTTGCAGCCCCCATAATTCCATTGGCTTGGTACTGACCAAACTCAGGACGAGACGAGGGTTTGATAACAGTCGGGGCATTTTCAGGTAATCCTGCCTCTATAAAAGCAAGTGAAAAACGCTGGTCTAGCAATTTACGGATATTCATAACAGTCAAATTCAGGGCTAAAACAATGATTAAGGAAGCTTTGATCAAGTCATGAGTCATTTCCTGAGGTTAAAATTCGACCCGATTTAATCAGTTTCCTTAAGGAATCTCCGATTAAGTCGGAAGTGAGGCTTTAGAGACTGTGCAAGTATTCTGGGACTGCGAAAAAAAATGAGGAAAAATTTTCCAGATTTTGTTTAAAAATGAAGGTAATAGCAGGCTATTGGCTGAATTTTTAAACAAAATATGGGCAATTTTAACCATTTTTTTCGCGTTTCATGAATACTTGCACAGCCTCTTTAGCCTCGCCCGAAACAACAGTATTTCAATACCTCACAGGCGACACTAAAGTGTCACTTCCAATATTTTGGACTTAATCAGCTTCCTTAAGAATTCTAGCCTGTAATAGATGTTACGGATAGTATTTCACAAAGAATTTAACAGTATTTATTGTCGTGGGATCAAATATCTTGCCGCAATGTAGCAACTTCTAGGTTGTTGACTCAGTCTAGGGTATACATG
>JALVRY010000444.1 GCA_027024625.1 Thiotrichaceae bacterium | reverse complement strand
CGATGCCCCGATTACTCGCGGTGATATCTTAGGAAAAATAAAATTCATGGTGAACAACAAGGTGGTGAGAGAAGCACCTTTAGTAGCAATGAAAAGTGTCGGTGAAGGCGGTAGCTGGGATAGACTAATGGATAGTGTTAGAAAGTTTTTTGATTAAAACCTGAATCCATGGCATCACTACGGTACATTGAAGTCATGGATTCATATAAAAGGCTCTTTAAACCCTCTACTCCCTAAGGATATAAATCATGACAGAAATTACCGAAGAAGAATCATTCATTGAGTTTCCATGCACTTTTCCCATTAAGGTAGTAGGTACAAACCTCCCTGAATTTCGTGCAGTCGTCTGTAAAATAGCAAAAAAGCATGATGCAAGTTTTGCTGAAGATAAAATGACATCGCGGTTAAGTAAAACAGCAAAATACCTAAGCCTAACATTACCTGTTTATGTTACAGAAAGACCAACATTAGATGCAATCTACCAAGAGCTAACCGATTGTGAGCTAGTACAATGGGCTTTATAAAACATGGCAATAAGTCAAAAACTCATTATTCGAGACTTAGGAGTACAAGATTACGCTAAAACTTATCAGAAGATGAAAGACTTCACAGAAAGTCGAACAGAAACAACAGTTGATGAAATTTGGCTACTCGAGCACCCCAACATTTTTACCTTAGGGCGTAATGGTAAAAAAGAACATATCCTTGATGCAGGTGATATTCCAGTCATGCAAATTGATCGTGGCGGACAAGTCACCTATCACGGCAAAGGTCAGTTAATTGTTTACATACTGATCGATATTAAAAGAAAAAAATTAGGCGTAAGACATTTAGTTACTCAGATGGAAAACGCCGTAATTCAACTATTAAATACTCAAAATATTATTGCAGAAAGTAAGGCAGATGCCCCTGGTGTTTACACACAAAATAAAAAAATTGCAGCGCTGGGCTTAAGAATAACCAAGGGGCGAAGCTATCATGGCTTAAGCTTAAATGTAGATATGGATTTATCGCCCTTTCAGAGAATCAATCCCTGTGGCTATGAAGGCTTAGAAGTTACGCAATGCTCCGACTTAGGCTTCTATATTAGTGTTAGCTCAGCAGGTAAGCGACTACTAACAGAACACCTTATTCCTCTTTTGGGCTATCAGAGTCTGAACTGGAACTAACATCATCTGATGCTGATGCTCCATCGGCGATATCATCATTTAGATTTTCAGTCAGCGTTTTAATATCGCCACCTTTTAAGCCAACTTCTTTTAATAATGACTCAACCAAGGGAGCTTGTGCCTTGTAGCGTAAAGCGCTATCAACAACCTGATCCGCCAAGCTACCACTCACATTAGCAGAGCCATCCCCTCCACTTTTTGATGAGTTTCCAGTTAGGCCATCCACATGGAGAATCTTAATGCCATCAATATTCTCAATCGGCTTAACGCTTTCACGGATAATTGAAGGAAGCTGATTAACAATTTGCTGTTTAACCTGTAATGAGATTTGTTCATTAGATAATAAATTGGCTGCCTCATTCAATGCCTGCTTACCTGCTGCCTCTATGCTGTAGCGTATTTCAGCTGCTTTTGCCTCAAGTTTTTCTGCATCAGCCGTACCTTTTGCGATAACGCGATGTCTTTCTGCCTCTTTTTCTGCACTAATCAATTCAACAATTCTATTACGTTCTGCAATTTCTTTATCTTTTGCGGTATCAATCCTCTCTTTGGCTTCAGCCGCAAGTGCTTTTACCCTATCTGTCTCAATCCATGTTTCTGCAATCGTACGCTGTGATGTTGCCCTCTTTATTGCCTCTTTTAAATCATTATCAATAATGACAATTTCTTTTGCTATTTCAAGTGACTCTATTTCTTGCTCAACTTGTAACTCGCGTTCCTTCACTTGCTTTTTTTGCGCCAGCTCTGCAAAACGAATTTCCTGTTCTCGAGCCAAACGATTCTCTGTTTGCTTTTTTTCAATTGCGTTCTGTTCTTTTCGAGACTCATGATTTTTCAAAGCCATTGCAACAATTTTATCTTGCTCAAATTCATTCTGTTGTTTTTCATGGGTAGCAAGTTGCTTTTTAATGTAGGTGATACCAGCGATACCCAAAGCATTATCTTCAGGGAAGAATTCAATCGGCGTTTGGTCTAATGATGTTAATGCGACAGATACCAGCTCTAGCCCCATTTCTTCTAGCGCCCGCGCAACTGCCCCCTTAACTGTTTGGCTGAAATCTTGACGTTTTTCGTGTAATTCATCCATATTCATGGATGCCGCCACATTACGCAAAGCATCGATACAAACACCAACCACCTGCTCACGTAAATCATCCGTCACCATGGTTTTTGGACCAAGTGTTCTAGCCGCAATAGAGATACTTTCAGGTTCAGCTTTTACTCTAATATAAAATTCAGTTTTGACATTAATGCGTAAGCGGTCTCTAGTAATAAGTGCAAGATGATCTTCTCTTATAATTTCAACACGATGTGTATTCATATTCACAGGTATTGAGGTATGAAATATGGGCAGTACCAATGCTCCTTTATCGATTAATACAACTTCACCACCAAGCCCTGTTCTAACATACGATTTCTCTTTAGTTGGACGACGATAGAAAGCCATAAAAAAAGCAACAATGATGATAGCGGTAACTATCAAAATTGTGACTAATGTTTGAATAACGTCAGAGTTTTCCATGGTAAAACCTATATTAATTTATTGTTCTCTCTCATAGAGTATATATCTTCCTGAAATATTATGAATAATTGGTTTTTAATCAACTCTCATGTAACCTCCTAGGAGGCTGCCTAGGAATAGTAAGCGTAACGAAAATCACAGGAATATTATAAACTGGGCTTATTGAAAGAGGCGAATAGCCGTAGCTATTTAACGAATTCAATAGTCTCAGATTATAATACTCATGGGATTTGCAGTAGC
>JALVRY010000443.1 GCA_027024625.1 Thiotrichaceae bacterium | reverse complement strand
ATTCTCAATTGACCAAGCAATTTCACCATTATGACAAGCGCCACAAAACTCACCTTCAATAATTTTAGCCATGGTAATTTCATTTTTACCTGCGCCAAATTTAAAGCCTAAATCGGCGTGACAAACACTGCAATTAAATCGAATTCGATGAAACCAGTGCGGAAACACCGCAGGTCTCATTTCAGCTGCATCGGCATAGTTATTAATAACAATATCACCATATTCAGCACTTGCTTTCATTGGTGTCAGCATCGTAAAAAACGACATTAGAATAACGCCTAAGCCTAATATATTTTGTTTTATCACCACTGTTTTATCCCCACAAGATTAAAAATTAAAATACTCGTTTTACATTAAAGTAAATTCCATTATAACTAATTTTTCGAGCTTCGCGATACAGATACTGCAACGAAACATCAATTTTCCCCACCCGATAATTCAGTTTATTACTCCACGTTTGCTGAGCGGTCTGATCTCTCTGCAACGTGACAACAGACTGAGTGTACCTATAATTTGAGGTAAACACCAGCCCTGCAACCGAAAATGGATTAATATAAGACAGGCTACCGTCTATAGAAGCCACTGAAGTATCAGATGAAGAAACTTCATCTGAACTACCTGCATACTGATAATTGGTAAGCTGATAGTTTAGAGAACCGTTTAATTTAATACGTCTTGTTAGCTGCATCTGCTGATCGACATCGACACTCAATGTTTGCAGCATAGTTTCATCGCCCAAATCACGCTGATCAGACATTTGGAGTTGCATACGCCGAGTAATTCCAGCAAGACTTTGCTTCCAGCCCAAGCTTACTCGATGACTCAATCTTTGACGCACCTTCTCAATCAAGGAGTTAATTGAATAATCCTGAGAACCCCTTACATAGATCTGCTGACTTCTTGCAAAAGTCCACTTGCGTCCAATACCATGCCCTAAAGAGAAGGTTGAATTATTTGACTCTTTACCATCGTCCTCTCGCCGACCTAAATCGGCACCTAAACGCCAATCATAAGCATAATGTCCTATTTGGATCCCGTCAGAACGATAGTTCAACCCTATTTTATCTTGAGCGACCGTTGATTCTCCACCAGCAAACTCATTAACAACTCGTGTACTACTGGCATTAACCGTTAAATTCTGCGTTAGCCTATAAACCAAGCCCAAGTTAGCCGATAAAGCGGTGCTTGATGAATCTGCTAAACTCCTGCTAACGGCACTGTCTATTCCAGAAAACCTAAGGCCACTTGTCACAGTCATCTTTTTATCTAAACTACGCCACGTCAAAAACATAGAGGCTTGATTTAAGGTCACATCGTACTTCGTCAAACTACTATTATTTATAGATGTCGTAGGCAAAGTCTGTTGAATTTGACTACTGCTGAATACGGTACTAATCGTTGTCTGCTGAAACCCCGTATAATTATGATTCATTCGTGCCGAACGAGTCTTTCTATCCACTTTATCATATGTCACCTCATCCTTTTGCGTTATAGAAGCTCTGAGCACGCTCGAAGACCCTCTAAGCAGCCCCGAAAGCCCTAACTTACTCGCACCATACCTTCCTCGTAACGACGAATTAAACTGATCATCAGAGTATCTCACTTTTAAACGATATCCCTTTCCCAGCAAGCTTTGATGAAGCACTAAAGAGTCATTAACAACATTATCATCTAGTGAGGCGGCATTATTTTCAGAAGAAAATTTAAAATCTGAATTCACTCTAGAATCTGAACGAGAGTAGCTAAACACAAAAGGCGTAGAACTTTGAGGTAGCACGCTAAACCCCAACTGTCCTGTCGTAGAAAAAGTATCATTTTCCCCACTTTCAGAGGTCGTTTGTTCCTGAGAAAAAACTAGGCTAGAGCTGCCTGTAATAAACCAGTTTCGCCAAATAAAAAAAGTATTATCAATATTTGCTTTCAATAGATGTTGATTATCATAGTCACCAGAACTATAGTTGGTAGAACGATAAATGTATCCAAGACTACCGCTAGTTCCTGTATTAACCAAGCCATTTGCCATCGCAACGGAAGACCCCAGCCAACTTACAATAAACATCATTGAAAGTGCTAAAACAAAAATGTTCCGAGCATAATAACGAATTAAAGCTTCCATACCAAGACCCAAGGTCAAAACCTAACGATATTGGCATCACTACGCAGGTCAATAAGTAATTTTTTCCAACGTTCATCTGACAACTTTCTCGATAACAATTGAACCACTTGCTCTTTGGCATCTTCATAATTTATCGGCTGTGCAGGAATAACACCTTCCAAACGAACTAAAATATAGCCCTGCAATAGCCTTATTGGCTCACTTAACCCTCCTACTGCCAGTTCATCTAATGCATTTTCTACATCACTATGTAGCATTCCTTTATGTTGATACCCCATACTTCCTCCTTGAGACGCTGTCTCATCATCAGAATATTCTTTAGCCAATTCTGAAAAAGACTCTCCTGCAGCAATCCGTTCTGCAATAGTAGCTAATAATTCCTGAGCCTCATTCCACTCTTTAGATAACGCAGATGGTGAAACCCGAATTAAAATAATTGAAATTTTTTTTCTCTCTGGAAAAATAAACAACCCTGGATTTTTTTTGTAAAAACTTTTTTTCAACGCTTCATTTAAAATAAAATCTGAACGCGTTTTTTTTTCCAACAAAGCAGTCAACTCCCTTGATTCAAATTGCTTTCGCAACACAGGCAACATCCGCTTTCGATCTTTTTGCCACGCTTCATCTTGAGCATAACGCTTATCAAACTGCTCCAGTGCTAAATCAATTTTACCTGGATCAGGCTTCAATCCCTGACGCTCTGCCTCATGAATAAGCAAGACCTGATCAATCAAGTTTCGAGCCACATCTTTCTTTAGTTCGGCAAGACGCTCTTCCGTCAGTCGGCCATGAAAATATCGTCTTTTAGACTCTGCC
>JALVRY010000442.1 GCA_027024625.1 Thiotrichaceae bacterium | reverse complement strand
ATCTGCTTAACTTTTGCAATCATGTCCTTTTTATTTACTTGCCCATAAGCAATTAGCCCAAGTTGAACATTTTCATCCCAGTCAGAAACCACTTTATTTAAAGCTTTTTTTGCAATATTAATTTTAGAAGTACCCTTAATTTGCCCCCACATGCTGCCAGAAGCATCAAATACAATCATGGCTTGAGGTTTATCTTGAGCCATTGCTAAATCAACAGCTATAAATTGTCCAAACACTAAAATAAGTAGGGTAAATAGAAGTTTGTTCATGTAATTTTCCTTTCTTTATAATTTTTTTATTACCTGAATCTATGACTTCAATACGGTATATCGAAGCCACTAACTCAGATTAACTATTCTATAAATAATTTTTATACATTAATCACTAAAGAGCACTTTTGTACGGAAGGATGGTAAAAGAAAAAAGTGCCCCAGAAAGTTTAGCCCGAATCCGTGACTTTATGCGGCACGGTGAATTTGGATTAATCATAAACAGCACAACCATTTTGACTCTCTTTTTTCTCTAACAATTGGTTGCTAAGGAATACCCCATGTTCACTAATGTGGGCTTTATATTTGAACCAGCCACACTCGCCATCATTTATTAGGCTGTTGTTATATTCAATAATCACTTCATAACCGCTAGCAATCTTTCTGTAGAGCTTCCCTGCATGTTTATTATGCAACCATAGAGCCATTTGAACTTCGGCAGGTGTATCAATTTTTCCTAGCAGTGGAAAAACGCTATTTGTCCTTTTTCCACTAAGAAAGCTTTGATTTTTTTCGATAGCAAATACATTGCTAAGATGGTTTATTGAAAACATCATCCCAAATCGTCCACCCTTTTTTAGATTTGCCGTCTTATCAAGTACAGGTTTTTGTGCTTTAAAAGCTTTTATTATTTTTTGACTAAATGCAGATAGTGGTTTTCTATACACCGCCAATGTAACTTCATAGTCCTTAGGGTTGAAAGGTTTCTCATATCGCTTATATTTTCCATCAGGTGTTATTTTTGTTTGCGATGATTGGGTATACTGTCGAATTTCTAAATAATCAATATTTTCAGAGAGATGAAAATCTGTAGCTTGATAAGATTTAAGCGATTTTAGTGGCTTCCAGCCAGCATTATCGTCAATGATTCCTGTACTACAAGATATTAAGAATAGTGGAAACAATAAAATAGTTACTCTGTGCATAATCCAACCTCACTTTACGACTTCTTTTGAGCTGAATCTGTGACTTCACTACGGCACAGTGAAGTCACAGATTCAGGTTTGAATAATCGTAGCATTAAGATATGCCCAAAAAATGTCTATGATGAAAATTGTGTATTCAAATAGTAACCTACCCCATTTCTATTTTTTATAAATTTATTAGGTAGCTTCTTTCTCAACTTTTTAAAACAGGATCTTATTGCATTCTGGCTAGGCACTTTATCCTCCCACAAGGCATAAATTTCATCGTAACTAATCGATTTTTTACGGACAAGAACCTGTAGTATTTGCAACTCTTTTTTTGTTAGATTAAATTTTTTCCCATCAAAACTGACCATTGCAGTATTAACATTTAACAGCACATTATCTGCAATTAGCTTTGTATTTTCTTCAGAAAACCGTTCATCTAATTTTGTTAACATCAGATGCATTTTTTTCGAGGTCAGCGGTTTTACAATATATTTTTCAAGCTTCAGCTCAATAAATTCTAAAAGATAGTCTTTTTTTGTATACGCAGAAATCACGATAATGGCTATATCTTTATTCGTTTTTCTGATTCTTTTAATTAAATCAATACCATTAAGCTTAGGTAACTCAACGTCAACAAACAATACGTCAATCACCTTTTCAGCAAGGATGTTATAGCCTTTTTCACTATCGCGAGCGGTATAAAAATCTTTAAAAAAGCTCCTCAATGATTCATGAATATTTTTTAAGACATCCAACTCACTTTCTACATATAAGGCAGTTTTATTTTTGAGGCAATCATACATGCACCCCTTGTATCACAGCATCATAAGATGCAAAACTGTAAACCATTGACTTCTTGAGCTAGGGCAAGAATGTAGTAGATTGATGACTTCACTACTGCATATTTTTCATCGGCTTGCACAACGCCTTTTAGCTGCAGCTAATTCTTCTTGACCTAGCTTTCCAAAATCATAGGGCATTCCATTAAAAAGCACAGAAACGACAGACTGAAAATCTGGTTTTTGATACATCACACATTCCCGACGAGAACAATGTCCTGCTTGATTATGCGAACGTGCCGCAGGAACGCCTAAGCGATGTCCTAGCTCATGTGTTAGTACTATTTTCCATGATTGTGTATTGCTAATCACTGGGGCTTGGTTAATTTTTGTTTGGTTATAGGCTACAACATTAATAGGATGATAAGAACTATAGCCGAAAGCCAGTCCCCTCCGCACTTCTGAGCTATTATCCCAACTATCATGAAGATCTGGCGTATAAATCATTATGATACTTGTTTTTGCTCTTGGAAAAGAGCGAAGCTTATCTCTTAAAGCCTGATCTTCCTGATAACTCAAAATCTGAGCACCATTCAATGCTGATTGAAAATGATGCACAAAGCGATTTGCATCCCTTGCTTGCATCGTCAAATTAATTATTGGATGCACTACAATATTATTTGTTGTGTACTTTTTTAGCTTGTTCATTGAGAAATCAAAAGAAGACACAGGCGGCTGTGCTCCGTTAATGCTAATCGGCTGAATATCAATCCTTGAGGCACAAACCAAGTTTGAATTAACCGATTGTTCTTCTGCATTGTGATCAAAAGGTTTAGGTGGCAACGTACAGCCTGTGATGATAATACTTGCTAAAGTAAGGAGTATTCGATTGTTTATAATTTTCATTGCTTTTCTCAAGATAAATATACTGAATTCATATCAGTAAGTGCATAGGGTCAAGGATAGCGAATATTAGAGCAATGCAGAAGCAACTATCGAAAGAATCAAAGTTTCTTAATATCTAGGGGCTGCCTGCTTGTTAGTTGTATTGTTGAAGGAGTCGCTGCTTTTGTATTGGCCATACTGGAATATAGCATATACCTTATCCTGACCAATTGTATTGCTTTGATACGCACATAAAAAAGGCTTCCAGTTGGAAGCCCTTTTTTATGTGCTTACAACAAGGCAGTGCCTTGTTGCTACATACGATGCATGATGCGGGAGTTAATTACTCACCTTCTTCAATCGCTGTAACACTTAAACGCATACGACCTTGACGATCAATTTCGGTTACTTTTACGCGTACATCATCGCCTTCGTTTAGGTAGTCTGTGACTTTTTCTACACGCTCTTTGCTGATTTGTGAGATGTGTAGTAAGCCGTCTTTACCCGGTAGGATGGTTACGAATGCACCAAAGTCCATGATACGTGCCACTTTACCATCATAGATTTTGTTAACTTCAACATCAGCAGTAATCTCTTCGATCATGGCTTTTGCTGCGTTGGCATCAGATGCATTCACTGCGGCAATTTTGATGTTACCCTTATCATCAAGATCAACCGTTGCTGATGTCTGCTCAGTGATTGAGCGAATAGTCTCACCGCCTTTACCGATGACTTCACGAATCTTCTCTGGGTTGATTTTCATGGTGACGTAGCGAGGTGCATAGGCAGATAGCTCTGCACTTGGCTCACTGATGACTTTATTCATGTCGTCGAGGATAGAAAGTCGAGCATCTTTAGCTTGTGCTAGCGCAATCTCCATGATTTCACGGGTAATGCCGTCGATCTTGATATCCATTTGCAGTGCGTTAATGCCATCGGCAGTTCCCGCTACTTTAAAGTCCATATCGCCTAGATGATCTTCGTCGCCTAAGATGTCGGTTAGTACGGCAAAGTCGTCGCCTTCTTTGATCAATCCCATTGCAACACCTGCGACTGGGGCTTTCAGTGGTACGCCTGCGTCCATCATCGACAGTGAGCTACCACAGACACTTGCCATTGAGCTAGAGCCGTTAGATTCTGTGATTTCAGATACACAACGGATGGTGTATGGGAAGTCGTCTACACTAGGCATTACAGCTAGTACACCACGCTTAGCTAAACGACCATGACCAATTTCACGACGCTTTGGTGAGCCGACCATGCCTGTTTCGCCTACGCAGTATGGAGGGAAATTATAGTGGAATAAGAAGTGATCTTTCTTTTCGCCATTTAGTGCATCGATTTTTTGTGCTTCACGTTCTGTACCGAGTGTTGTTACGACTAGCGCCTGAGTTTCACCACGCGTGAAGAGTGCAGAGCCATGTGTACGAGGCAATACGCCTGTACGCACGCTAATTGGTCGAACTGTTTTGTTATCACGACCATCAATACGCGGGTTGCCTGCTAATATGCTGCCACGAACGACTTTCTTTTCGCATTTTTCAAAGGCACTTTCTAAATCACTTTCAGAATAGCCTGTTTCTTCTGTCATTAGCTCGGCTTTCATTGCACGTTTGATGGCACTGACTGTGTCTAAACGCTCTAGCTTTTCAGTGATTTTAAATGCCGCATCAAGATCAGCTTCGCAGAAATCGAATACTGCTTTGGTTAGCTCTTCATTTTCTTCTGGTGCAGTCCAATCCCAAGGCTCTTTGTTGACTTCTTCTTTTAGCTCGTTGATTGCGGTGATAACTGTTTGCATCTCATCGTGACCGAAAATAACCGCACCTAGCATGACTTCTTCAGAGAGACCGTTAGCTTCAGATTCAACCATCAATACGGCATCTTTTGTTCCTGCAACCACAAGATCAAGATCAGAATTTTCAAGTTCAGATGTGCTTGGGTTTAGTTTGTATTCACCATCAATATAGCCTACACGAGCAGCACCCACTGGACCATTGAATGGCATACCAGAGATAGCTAATGCCGCGGATGAGCCGATCATTGCTACGATTTCAGCATCAACTTCTGGGTTGCTAGAGATTACTGTTGCAACAACTTGTACGTCGTTACGGAAGCCTTTTGGGAATAATGGACGGATTGGGCGATCCATTAGGCGAGAAGTTAATGTTTCACCTTCTGATGGACGACCTTCACGTTTGAAGAAACTGCCAGGAATACGACCCGCTGCATAGAATTTTTCCATGTAGTTGACGGTTAGCGGGAAGAAATCTCTAACTTCATCTGATGATTGCTTGCCTGTTGCAGCAACCATAACAACAGTATCGTCAACATTAACCATGACAGTTGCAGATGCTTGACGTGCGATTTCGCCTGTTTCGATGGTGACGGTACGACCGCCATATTCAAATGATTTTGTTACTTTTGACATTTTTTACCTATTTAATTTTACAGAACATAACTTCATGTTCTTTTACTTTTGTACTTTTCACTGGCAGGTTGTTGAAAAATTCTCACTACCTAAGTAGGGCAAGGCTTATCCCTTCACTATGTAAAAACTTTTCAACAACCTTCCTGCGTGATCTTAAATCTAATACAAAAACACCGCATAAATGCGGTGTTTTTATGGGTTTACTATCGACTAACGACGTAGACCTAAACGCTTGATCAGTGCTTTATAACGCTCTGAGTCCTTACCATTTAAATAATCAAGCAGCTTACGACGCTGATTAACCATTTTTAGCAAGCCACGACGTGAGTGATGGTCATGGATGTGTTTTTTGAAATGCTCGGTAAGGTGTTTAATGTTGGCTGTTAACAACGCAACTTGTACCTCCGGCGACCCGGTGTCAGTATCTGACTGGCGATATTCCTCTACGATTTTCGCCTTAGTTTCTGCATTCAGAGACATTCGTCCTAAGCTCCAGATTGTGTGCTTTATTTTGCACAATTTAAAATACCATAGAGCAAACATTACCCTATAGCGTGAAAGACGGGCGATTTTAACACTGTATTGCCTACATTGTTAGTCGTAAAGTCAATTTATTTATCAGTTTTATTTTGCCTGAATTCGTGACGTCACTACAGCACAGTGAATAAGCTATTGATTCATCACAAGTTTAAAAAATGCCCGTCTAGCTGAAGGGTGAAACTAAGATCTTTTAAAATTCCGTGCTAAACCAATATTTTACCCCCTGTTATCTGCATTGAAATCACGGATTCAGGTCTTAATTATCCACCAATCATTACATTTCCATATTCTATCTTGAACCCTAGATTGCCCAAGCAATTATCAAAAATAAAACTATACTCTGTGGAATGACTAAATGAAAAATGAAATAAGTCATAAATAATCGCTAAAACAAAACGAATTCAGGTTACAAGCTTCATTGAGGCAATGATGAGCGGACATATATTTTTAAGTTATTCAAGGAAAGATATAGCACAAGCCAAACTGTTAGCTAATGCATTCGAAAACATTGGCTGGGATGTATGGTGGGATCGAGAAATTCCACCCGGTAAAAGTTTTGATGATGTTATTGAGCAAGCTCTCGATGGTGCAACTTGTGTCGTTGTACTCTGGTCACATAACTCAATAAATTCTCAATGGGTTAGAATTGAAGCGGCTGAGGGAAAAAACAACAATATACTTATCCCCATCCAAATTGATGAGTTTAAATCACTTCCACTTGCATTTAGACGAACCCAAGTCGCTCCATTAATTAACTGGGACGGTGATACCTCCTCTGAAGATTTTCAACGTATTGTGGCATCAATAAGCCCTTATATGTCATCCCCCGCTCCCACACCTCCAGTCAAAAAGCACCCAAAAACAACACCCAAACAAAAACAGGCAGCTTCCAAACCACAGCCTTCTCCCGAGTCTACAAACAAAGCAATATCTTTTAAGAATATTGCAGCCGTTTTGATTGGAATTGCCCTGCTACTCATTATTTTTAAAATAATTGATCCACTATCTAACACTAATACCACGACGAATACAGATCAAAATATTCAAATACTGGCAGAAAAAGAAGCACAATTAAATGCCGCTCTTGCCAAGCAAAAAGAGCTTCAAGCCCGAGCAGATTTAACTGAAGAGCAAAGAGCGGAGGAGGAGAGAAAACGCCTCCAACGAGAGCAAGAGCTTCTAGATATTCAGGCTGAAAAAGAGAAACTACAAGCAGAGAAGGATCAACAACTGGTCAATGCTCAGGAGGCAGAAAGACAACGTATTGCCGCAGAAAAAGAGGCAGCTGCCAACGCGGCAAATCAAAATAATCAAGATGAACAAAATACAGAAGAACCCAACACACCTGAGGAATATTGGTTTGTAGTTACAGCAAAGCCTTCATTAAAAATACGAAAGCTGCCGAAAAAATCAGGAAAGCGTATTGGTCTTGTGCCCTATGGCGGAAAAATCAAAGCAACTAAAGTCGCTAGTGAGGAAGAAATAATTAATGGAAAAGCAGGCTATTGGCTTGAAGTCCATTATAAAAAAAGTAGAGCTTATGCTTTTAGTGCCTATCTTCAACGCATTGATGAATTTACGCCAGATGAAGGTAACACCACCGATACAGCTCAAGAAGTTCTTAAGTACACCGTTATAGCCAATCCAGCACTAAATATCCGCTCATCTCCCGATGTCACAGGTAAGGTCATTGCTAAGGCAAAGAAAGGAAGTACCGTTATATTCATCAAGGGAGCTAGTAACAAACAATCTGTTGCGGGTAAAAAAGGATATTGGGTAGAAATTGAATACGAAGGTAAAACGGGCTACGTTTTTGATGCCTTTTTAAGAAGACAATAGGATACAAAAATTAGGCATGAAAAATCATCTTATACACATCATTATTATTAGCTGTTTAATTAGTATCTTATCCGCATGTAATGATTCCACACCAAAAGAAGAGGGCACTAAAAGCCACGTTACAATTGAAGCTCCCAGCAAAACAGTCAAACAATTCTACCAAAACATTATAGATAAAAACTGTGCGGCAGCTCTTCTTTTACGTCCTAAATATCGCTTAGAACGCTGTAAAAGTCTTGCTGACATTAAACTAAACGCCATAAGAGAAGAATATAGTGATGCCAACGCTGCCATTATCTACCTAAATATTGATTTTACGATAAATAAAAAGCCACAACACTTTAATGGCTTTCTTTGGCTGAAAATGATTAATGATAGATGGCAAATACAAGAAGGCTACACTTCCAGCGACAAAACAACCTATCAAGAATATTTTGATAAATATATCGCTCCGCTAACTTCAGCCCCTCCTCTTTCCTCAAATAAAAGTAACGATATTATCGATGATAATAACCACGCAATATTGCTAGCACAGCTCCGAAAGTCTTATCCTGCGTATGCAAGTAATAATATTATTTTGGTCGATGTTAGCCAGCAAACACTATTTCTTTATCGTTCCGATAATAAGCTAATAACAAAATATCCAGTATCAACCGCTATTAAAGGTGTAGGAAATCAAGCTGGAAGTGATCAAACGCCTTTAGGTGCTCATGTTATTAGCAATCGATTTGGTGATAATGCCGAGCTAGGCTCGATATTTATCGCTCGATCCAATACTGGCAGAATCGCTAAAATTCTTAAACAAGATAAAGACACTGCCGCCGACCTAGTTACCAGTCGTATTCTATGGCTAGATGGTCTGGAGCAAGGGAAAAATAAAGGGGGCAATGTGGACTCGCATCGTCGCTATATCTATATTCATGGTACACAGGAAGAAGGACTTATCGGAAAACCCGCTTCACATGGCTGCATCCGTATGAAAAACAAACAGGTTATTGAATTATTCCAAGAAGCTCCTGTTGGAACTTTAGTTTATATTGGTGAATAGCATCTTTGAGTCTTAAGTAGGAGAGCATAATTAATTTAACAAAATTTACGAAGGATATTTTTTGCTAGTCAAGTTATTGTCAAAGAAGCATAGCCGAGCTACGCGACTGAGAGAATGGCTTGAATAGCGGAAAATAGACCAGTAAATTGTTAAATTAATTATGCCCTCCTACTTAGGAACACATTACCCGTTTTGGTGCGAGGCTATACTCATGTTTCATATAAGCAATACCAAGAAAGTCACCACTTTCTGTGTAA
>JALVRY010000441.1 GCA_027024625.1 Thiotrichaceae bacterium | reverse complement strand
TTTACACGCGAGAGCATGAAATCATCAACAGGGGAAGTAAATAGAATTAGTAGTAATCAGCTAGGTATCCACGAGAATTTGTGTGAATTAGTTGCTAAATATGCTGTATCTGGCTTTAGAAAACCGGTTGCAGCACATACGCAGTCAGCCTTTGATAAAGTTCAGTTGGCTATTGCTAAAGAAAATAAGCCCATTATTTTGGATTCTGGTTGCGGTACAGCAATGAGCACCAGCCAGATTGCTAAGCAATATTCTGACTCATGGGTGATTGGTGTTGATCGCTCAATTGCACGCTTAGAAAAACAGGTGGATTTGCCTGCCAATGCAATGGCGATACAGGCGGATTTAGTCGATTTTTGGAGGCTAGCAGTCAAAGCACAGTGGCAATTAGAACGGCATTATATTCTCTACCCAAATCCCTATCCTAAAGCTTCTCAACTAAAGCGACGGTGGCATGCTCATCCTGTATTTGCTGATTTGCTGCGTCTAGGTGGTCATTTAGAGTTACGAACAAATTGGAAAATTTATGCCGATGAGTTTGCATGTGCTTTGGGTGAGCTAGGGCATCAATCGGTTCGAGTAGAGCTATTCGAACCGATTGATTATTGGACTTTATTTGAAAAGAAATACCACGAAGCGGGGCAGGATTTGTATTGTTGTACCGTAAGTCTATAACCTGAAATCCCGAATGCGTTTAATTTTTGTAAAGTTGTGGTGCTTTCAGTTTATTCATTGCAAGACCTGATCGCCCGGGTTTTCCTGCGGCAAAGGGAGAGTTGTAACTTGTCGATACACGTCCATTTTTGTTGTAGGAAAATTTGGAGTTAGCGGTGAAGCTGAGGTTTCCCACTTTTTTTCCACTTAGTTTCGCGTAGACATGTAGTACCTTTTTCACATAACGCTGTGTTTCTTTATAGGGTGGCACACCTTTGTATTTATCCACAGCGCCTTCACCCGCGTTATAGGCTGCTATTGCTTTAATCATATTACCTTTATAGCGCTTAGTTAGTATCTTGAGATAGTTTGTGCCGCCACGAATATTCTGGTCTGGGTTATAACTATCTGACACTCCAAAACGAGCGGCTGTTTTTGGAATAAGTTGCATTAAACCCTGTGCATCTTTTGGCGATAGGGCAGTGCGGTTATAGCAAGATTCAACAGCCATAACAGCTCTTACTAAATTGGCATCAACACCATAACGCTTCGCATGTTTAGTGATGCTTTTATGATATGGCTTTGCTCTTCTTCTGAGTGTTTTAGTGCTCATATTGATACATGAGGTATGACGTTTTGCTACCTTGTCTTTTGCCGCGACTGAATGCACAGGAAGCAGCGTGAAAAAGCTGATGAGTAAGCTAATGACAGCGATATTAAGTTTTTGAGAAAGAAGATTCATAAACTACCTTTAATTATTTACCCGTACAATATTAGCAAATGCTAATATCGTTAGTCTCTGTTTTTTTTATTTAGTTCACGTTTCTTTTTAAAGAAAGCTTTTAATTGTTGGCTACATTGGTCTTGAAGTACACCTCCAACAACTTCTATTTTATGGTTGTGGTGTTCCGCTGTGAATAAATTATCACAGCTTTCTGCAACACCCGTTTTAGGGTCATATGCACCAAAAACTAATCGTGAAATTCTAGCATGAACCATTGCTCCTGCACACATAGTGCAAGGCTCTAAGGTCACATAAAGTATAGTCTCAGGGAGACGATAATTCTGTTTTGTTTGTGCGGCTGATCGCATTGCTTGGATCTCAGCATGGGCAGAAGGATCATTATTGCCGATGACTTGATTCCAACCCTCACCAATTATTTTATTATCTTGTATAAGAACAGCCCCAACAGGCACTTCGCCCTCTGCTTCGGCTTTTTCTGCTAGTTGGATGGCGTATTGCACCCATTTTTTATCAGTATTTGTCATTTAAATGGTGATTTTGTAAAGAGATTCAGGTCATGGAAATATGTATCAGCCTAACATTCTTCGATAATAGAAATAGAACTATCTAATAACAATAGGGTCATCAGATAGAAAGCAAATGGGGATTTGCTTTCTGTTTTGAATTAAAGGGCTAATTATGAAAAGTATAATACTATGTGCTGGGCTAATTTCTACATCATTTATTATCTCGGGTTGTGCTCCTATTCCATCGGCTAATCCATTAACACAACGGATATTGCACAAAACTTATTCTAATAATTATCGTTATCCTCCTGTACGCTATGCAACACGCTATTCTTTGTCGCCAGAGCGTAGAGAATTGATGCGAGTTGCTCACCGTAGCATTGGAATACGCTATAAATGGGGAGGGGAAACGCCACAAGAGGGCTTTGATTGCAGTGGACTAATGCAATATGCCTATAAACGTAGTGGTATTAGAATCCCAAGAACAGCGGCTCAACAGAGGGATGCTAGTCGTCGAATTTCACGCTCCCAACTTAGACCTGGTGATATGATTTTTTTCAAAACAGGCAGAAATTCAAATCATGTCGGAATTTATGCGGGGAGAGGTGAATTTATTCATGCATCAACGGGAAGTCATCGAGTAAAAAAAGAGAGGCTAGATACACAGTATTGGAATCAACACTTTGTTAAATATGGGGCTTTTTTATAGCTATTAAACCAATGACTTCGCTGTATTGTAGAGAAGTCATTAGTGTGTAATATTAGACATCTTTCCTAAATAAGAACGACAAGCCTCCCCCTTTACAAAAGGGGGATTCAACAGAGATAAGCGGTAAACCTAACTCTCAGAATTACAGCCTCACTTCCGACTTGATCAGCTTCCTTAAGGAACCTCTGATCAAGTCATGAATGATTTTCTTGGAGCTAAAATTCTCCATTTTTTGTTTAACAACCTCACCAATAGCCTGCTATTCGTTCGCTTTTTAAACAAAAACTGAATAATTTTATCAACCAAGAAATTTCATACGACTTAATCAGAGTTTCCTTAAACAATATCGATGACTGTGCCACCG
>JALVRY010000440.1 GCA_027024625.1 Thiotrichaceae bacterium | reverse complement strand
TCCATTATATCTTGCTTATTTTGTTGATAAGCTTCAAAAGTATAAGCGCCTAGTCCCCAGCCAATCATTGCTTGTGTTATTTGTTGCTCAGTCCAAGCACTATCAACACGATAATCTCCCCTTGGAAGTTGAGTGGGTAGCTTTGCAAGAACCCAAGTTGGATTTGCATTTTCCTCAGCACCGACTAATACATGGTCTATGCTGCCATCTTCAGCGGGAATTAAACAAAGCTGATGATCTTTTGCTTGAAATTCATTTTGTGCAACCCAGTTTTTCCAGCTATCAGGCTTATCTTTAAGCCATTGCTTAAGCGAGTTGGGTGATAGGGGAATGATCGGTGTGGTGTTTTTTTCATGGCCTGTGAAAAACATAGGAATCCTTAATTTGAATACTGTGGTGTGGCTGTAATTCGCCAATCATCACCGATTGCTCGAATATCTTGTATTTTCATAGTGATACGGTCTTGCATTTTTTTGAGCTGCGGTAGATTAAACAAACCCCGAGTATTACAGCCCATAATATGAGGAGCCATGTAAATGATAATTTCATCAACGAGTTGTTCCTCAAGTAAAGCTCCGCATAAAGTTGCACCAGCCTCTACATGTACTTCATTTATTTGTTGTTTGGCGAGTTTTTGTAGTACGGATTTTAGAGAAAGCCGTCCTTGCTGCTGCATATTGAATATATTTGCTCCAGCCGCTTCTAGTTGTTGAATTTTGTTTGAGTCTTGTGAATTTGTGAAAATCCAAGTATCTCCTGCCAGAGTTAATAGTTTTGCTGTTACCGGTGTTGATAAGTCTGAGTCAACGATAACCCGCGTGGGTTGTCGAACCTCTCCATCAATGCTCAACTCTGCTGCTGAAAGGCGAACATTAAGTGAAGGATTGTCCATTAGTACCGTGCCAGTGCCTGTTAATATCGCGTCTGCTTGGGCACGTAGATGTTGTACATTTTGTCTAGCAGCCGAGCCGGTAATCCACATGCTTTCACCTGATGCCATCGCGGTTCTGCCATCTAGTCCCATTGCTAGTTTGATGCGTACATACGGTAAACCTTGTTCCATTCTTTTGATGAAACCCGCGTTGATTTGCTTGGCTTTGTCTTCTAATAAGCCACTGGCTGTTTCTATACCTGCTTTATTTAGCATTTTTAGCCCTGATCCAGCAACTAATGGATTAGGGTCTTGCATAGCGGCAATAACACGTTTAACATCGGCTTGAATGAGTGCAGAAGCACAGGGTGGCGTTCTGCCTGTATGGGAGCAAGGCTCTAAGGTGACGTAGGCTGTTGCTCCTTTTGCTGAATCGCCTGCCATGTTTAGAGCATGAATTTCAGCATGAGCTTCTCCTGCTCGCTTGTGAAAGCCTTCCCCGATTATTTTTTGGTCTTTGACAATGACGCAACCGACTCTTGGATTTGGGTGTGTTGTGTATTTCCCTTTTTCTGCCAAATAAAGGGCGTGGCTCATGTGGCGGTAATCGTCTGGTGTAAACATAATGGATATTTTTAGAGCAACTTTTCGGTGTAGTTTTTTTCTGAAAACCCAACAATGATACCTTTGTCGGTTTCGAGTACGGGGCGTTTGATGATTGTTGGTTGATCTTCCATTACGGCAATTGCCAGAGTTTCATCCATATTTTCTTTGGTTTCATCAGGGAGTTGTCGCCATGTTGTACTGCGTTTGTTGAGTAAGGTTTGCCAGCCTGCTTCTGCAATCCACGAACGAAGTTGCACAGGGTTAAGCCCATCACTACGAAAATCGTGAAAGTCATAATCAATGTTATTGTTTTCTAGCCACTTTTTAGCTTTTTTTACGGTGTCGCAATTTTTAATGCCGTAGATAATCATGCCTGTTCTCCATAGTAATTCGTAATGCTACGACCGATCTTTTCTAATGTTTCACTAAAGACAGCATCATCATTTTGCAATAGTGTCATTCTAAAACCGTTTAAGTGGGAGCCGAAGCCGGAGAGAGGTACAACGCAGATGCCTTCGCTTCCCATTAATTCGTAAGAAAATTGGAAATCTTCCTGCATAGTTTGTTTTTCTAGCTTATTTAGAAGGATGCGAATGGATTTGGTTTTAGCATCAAGTTGTGAGTAGGGTAAATCAAGTAGCTCAACAACAAGGTAAAAAACGCCCCGAGGCTTGTTGATTCTAACTTGGGGTATTTTGGAGAAGAATGTATAAGCTTCTTCAGCACGTTGCTCATATTTTTTGATACGTTGGCTAAGTAAGGCTTCAAATTTGGGGTGAGAATAAATGGTGGGTAGTATTTTCTGTGGTAATGTTGTTGAACAAACTTCCAGCATTTTTGCGAGCAGTAACATTTTAATGTAATCACGAAAGTTCTGATCATTCTCACTGTTGTAAATTTCGATCCAGCCACAACGTGAACCTGGCCACGGTATGTCTTTACTGATACCCTTCATACTAATGCCGGGTACATCACCAATAATTTCATGAAGTAGGGTGTTTTCTACTCCTTCAAATGTCATGTGATGATAGATTTCGTCAAAAATCAGGAAGCAATCGTATTTTTTAGCAATAGCAACGATTTTTTCAAGCGTTTCTTTACGATAAACGCTGCCTGTTGGGTTATTGGGGTTGATCACTAATATAGCGACAATTTGCTCGTTATATCGTACCTTGTTTTCTATTTCTTCTAGGTTGGGTTCCCAATTATTTTCAGGGTCTAATTGGTAAGAAATAAAATTACAGCCCGCGTGCATTGCTTCTGCGGTAGCATGGGATGGGTAGGTGGGGGACGGGACAAGTACCCGCGTTTCTTTGGGTAGGTGATTTAATATTTTATTGATAGCTTCACCTAAGCCATTAAAAAATAGGATGTCATCAATTGTGCATACTTTTTCATTTGAAAAGTGTTCAAGCACATACTTCCTAGCTTTAATATCCCCTCGGGAGTCAGTATAAGCAAATGCGGCAGAGCTGGCGGCGGTATCGTTGACGATACCCTTAATCCAGTCTGGAACAGATTCGCCAGCGGTAATTGGGTCGCCAATGTTTTCCCATATCATAGAAAAGTGTCCAAGCTTTTCTAACTGTTTTCCAATCTCAACAACTTCTCGGATCGGATAGCGAAGTAAATCGCTGTTTGCTCGTAATAAATTTTGTCTCACTATATTTTGCTATGTGATTGCTTCATGAATTTGAAATAGTAGCAAATGCTATGGCTTCTACCACCTCTTATTTGATGGAATCGCTATTTGCCATCAATAAAGCATATAGTGATATTCACAAAGGAGGTAACATTTTGAGTGCAGAGTTGGTAACAGCTCCTAAGAATTGTTTAGTGCATTTTTAATATGAATTTCTACGCGGCGATTCTTTTTTCGACCAAAAGGGGTTGAGTTATCAGCTATAGGTGCATTATCTCCATAGCCAATAGCAATTAAACGCTCAGCCTCTATTCCGTTCGAAATAAAGTAATCCCTAACAGCTTTTGCCCGTAGTTGAGAGATGATTTTATTTGCTGTGCTGTCACCAGTATTGTCGGTATAACCTGCTATTTCGACTTTTAACTTAGGATTCATTTGTAATCGAGCGATAATTCTTTGCAATTGTAAAGAAGAGCTTGAAAGTAATGTTGCTGAACCGAAGCGAAAGCTAACACCTTGTAGAATGATATATGCATTGTTTTTTACTATTTTACTACTAGCTTGTGCTTGCTGTGTATTGTTTGTTATTCCTTGAGTAATTGAATTATCAAATGATTTGTCGTTTTGTATCGTATGATTTGTGGTTGTGTTGGTATCATTTTCTGGATGTCGCATTGTGAGTGGCTTATCACTGTCTGAAGGCGTTTCTTTTTCAAGAATATCGGCAGTGCTACTCTCTTTTATTACGCTTTCATTATCGGTCACAATACTATTTATTGTTGTTTCTATTGGCTTGGAATCTAGTGTGCTTAATGTTGAGGGAAGAGGGGAGCTTATACTGCTTTGCTTGCCTGAATTGTCAAACGTCGTATTTGGTAATTTATTGTTGGGTAATAAATGGTGGGTGGAAGGATTTGGCTTTGATGAACGAAGTATGACCCCCTCAGACACCATACCTTCTGTTGCTTTGTGGGTTTGTATTTGAGTGGGGGAGCATTGTCTAAATAAGATGAGAAGTAATATGAGGAGTATAATGAAAGCAATAATAGAGATAACGCGAGACATAAAGAAGCTCCTCTAGATTTCGAGGATATAATGCTCAAAGAATCATATCTCGAAGGGTAATAAAACCCATGGTGGGTGCTCTAAATAAATCGGAAGAATAATTTAGTTAGAACACCCATGGAGTTTGTTTGAGAACAGTGAAAATTATGTGAAGAAACCAAAATTGGCTCAGCTTTCTATAACCTTCATATTCTCAAGACTAGCTCCTAGGAGGCTGTCTGAGAATAGAACAAGCTACTGCAAATCTGCCTGATTGCACCTATTTCCCGTTCAAATTCATCAAAGGGAATAACCATTCTCCTTATTTGAACGAAAAATAGGCGCTAATACGCCAAATTTTCGCTACGCTTGCTATTCTCAGACCGCCTCCTAAGGGAAACCTCATTTGTTCTATAAAATGAGGAGTTGCAAGCCCATGGGATTAGGTAACTGATGGGGCTAGATTAAAGAGATTTGTGTGATTGGTTGACCGCTAAACGATAAGCGATAGGTCATACAAGATAAGCCGTTTTCTTCTGGATTTATGTGCCTCTTTAATAAGTCTTTGGGATTGTTCTATTATTTATCTTTACAATACACCCTGATAGTTTCTATAATCGCCCGCTTATGTCAACTAGGCTACCCATAGAAATAAATCCGTACCGTTTGGTCGAACAGCGACGTATATTGACTGGTCAATTATCGCTAAAGAGACTATCGCGTATTCAAGAATTGGCGAGTGCTGAAACTGGTGAGGTTTTTGTTGAGCTTGAATTTACAGAAACGGATACAGGTTTACCGACAGTAAAAGGCAAGGTTAAGGGTAGCGTACCATTGCAATGCCAGCGCTGCTTAGAGTCGTTTGACTATAGTGTAGATAGTGATGTCGAAGTGATTTTATTGAAATCCGATGCAGAAGCAGAACGCTTGCAAGAGTCACATGACACATGGTTAGTTGAGGATAATACCATTTTTCTTCAAGACTTCATTGAAGATGAGTTGTTACTATCACTACCGGTGATAGCAAGGCATAAAAATTGTGATTTAGATGAGGCTGCAAGAGCAGTGTCATTTGATATAGAAGTTGAGAAAGAAAAACAAAAGGATGAAAACGAGAATCCTTTTGCTGCACTGAAAGGTGCCTTTAAGAGTGATGAATCATAACTGTTGCAAGCCTTTGAGGTGGGTTTGTATTTGGTTAGCATAAAGATTGAAATTTACGGAGTAATACCCTCATGGCAGTACAAAAAAGTAAAAAGTCACGTTCAAGACGTGGTATGCGTCGTTCACATGATGCTTTAACTAACCCAACATTATCTGTTGATCCTGTATCGGGTGAAACGCATCTACGTCATAATATGACGGCGGATGGTTTTTACCGCGGTCGTCAAATTATCAACAATGCTGTTGAAATTGAGGACGATGAAGACGAGTAATAATGACTTGTTTTTATCAAGCCAGTTGATTATGTTGTTTAGTAATCTGGCTTGTAACATAGATAATAAAAAAGCGGGTTTTTTTGCCCGCTTTTTTTCGTTATTTAGCCCCATTTGTCGATGAAATCTCATATTGGCTCGGATGTTGATTCGTGAGTTGTTAAATCTTCTTGAGAATCTCTGAATCGTGTTGTTTTTTTATGGGGTGTGTGCATCTTTTTCATCTGGTAACGAAAGTATGACATCAATATATACAATTGCATTAGATGCAATGGGTGGTGACTTTGGCTTGTCTGTCGTTGTACCTGCGGCCGTTGAGTCGTTGCAACAGTATAATGATATAGCATTGATATTGGTTGGTGATAAAGAAAAAATAAAGGAAAAGCTCCTTGAGCTTGGACAGAAAACCAATGACCGTCTGAAGATTCATCATGCTACTCAGGTTGTAGAGATGGATGATGCACCCGCATTAGCTTTAAGGACAAAAAAAGATTCATCGATGCGAGTCGCTATTAATTTAGTGAAGGATGGTACTGCTAATGCGGCTGTTAGTGCAGGGAACACAGGGGCATTGATGGCAACGGCTCGTTTTGTATTAAAAATGTTACCGGGGATTGATCGTCCTGCTATCTGTTCTACGATTCCTTCCGAATTTGGTTCAACTCACGTATTAGACTTAGGGGCAAATGTCGACTCGTCGGCAGAACATCTTTATCAATTTGCTGTAATGGGCTCAGAACTAGTCAAATCCATTGACAATATAGAATCACCAAAAGTAGGGCTGCTTAATATTGGGCAAGAAGCGATTAAAGGGAATGAGCAAGTAAAAGCAGCGAGTGCGCTGCTTGAATCGGCTGACCTTAACTATATCGGTTTTGTTGAAGGTGATGATGTTTTCCTAAAAGATGTGGATGTGGTGGTCTGTGATGGTTTCGTTGGCAATGTGGCCTTAAAAACCACAGAAGGTTTAGCAAAAATGATTTCTAATGAGCTAAAAGCTCAATTTACCAGCAATATTTTTGCTAAGATGGCTGCATTAATCGCCTTGCCTGTTATTAAATCGTTTCGTCGAAAATTTGACCCTAGACGTTATAACGGGGCAAGCTTTTTAGGCTTGCAAGGGATTGTGATTAAAAGTCATGGCGGGGCTGATAGCCTATCCTATGCAAATGCAATCGGGATTGCGAGATCAGAAGCTATTACCAATGTGCCACAAAAAATTAATAAGCAACTTGAATTGCTATTTGATGATAAAAGTAAAAAATCATAACGGGTTGTAGAAAGAGGAGAAAGGGTAAATGTTTTCACGAATTACGGGTACGGGTAGTTATTTACCAGAGAAAGTATTAAGTAACCATGATTTAGAAGCGATGGTAGATACCTCGCATCAATGGATTGTTGAGCGTACAGGTATTCATCAACGTCATATCGTTGATGGCCAGACAACCTCAGAAATAGCAGAAATAGCTGCTCGTAGAGCCTTAGAAATGGCAGGCAAGACAACGGATGATGTTGATCTGATTGTTTTTGCAACGACCACCCCTGATCTTATCTTTCCAAGTACGGCATGTTTATTGCAAAAGCGCTTAGGTATTAAAAATGGTGGCGCTGCTTTTGATATACAAGCGGTTTGCACAGGTTTTGTTTATGCATTAGCGACAGCAGATAAATTTATTCGTAGTGGTTCAAACAAATGCGCATTGGTTATTGGTGCTGAAACACTTTCTAACATCGTTGATTGGACAGATCGCGGTACATGTATTTTATTTGGTGACGGTGCTGGTGCAGTTGTATTAGAGGCATCTGATGAGCCCGGTATCTTATCTACCCATATCCATGCTGATGGTAGCTATGAAGATTTGTTAAAAGTAAATGCTGGCGTTTCACAAGATTACGCACGTTTGAAAAATGGTGAAGCATTTATTCAAATGAAGGGTAATGAAGTATTCAAAGTGGCAGTTAATACCCTAGGTCGTATTGTTGATGAGACATTAGCCGCCAATGATATGAAAAAAGAAGATATAGACTGGCTTGTACCGCATCAAGCAAATATTCGTATTATCAATGCAACTGCAAAGAAGCTGAAAATGTCGACAGATCATGTGGTTGTGACCGTTGATCAACATGGTAATACATCAGGAGCATCCATCCCGCTTGCATTGGATACTGCAGTACGTGATGGTCGAATTAAAAGAGATGAAACCCTTTTATTAGAAGGTTTTGGTGGTGGCTTTACTTGGGGATCAGCATTGATTCGTTTTTAATATCAGCTTCTCATGCCAATTGAAATAGAAAGAAAATTCTTAATTACTTCTGGTTCATGGAAGCAATATGTCGATAAATCTGTTGTTTATCGACAAGGTTATATCATGGCCTCGATTGTACACATTGAGGAGTGCCTGCCTACAAAGATGCAAAAGTAGTGGAGGCTCAGGTAGCTTCTGATGGATGAAGATGAGTAAAACCTGTTCCAGTGAAATAGCCAAGAAAAGGGGACTTTGCATCTAAATAAAATAATAAACCGTAATATAAAATAAGGAATTACACTCAGGACATCACAAGAAATTAATAATGAATCTCTCAGGTTAAACACAAAGTCATGTACCATAATTACAAAAAATAACGAATACAGATAAGCACTCTGTAAAAAAACAAAAACTATTATCCCAGAACTCAGGTGATTTGATGACTGATTGTGATGAGCTTTTAGCACTCTGTGCTCAACGTGATGCGACAGCCTTTAAAAAATTATATGAACAAACATCGCCAAGAATGTATGCCTTGTGTCTTCGTATGTTAAAACATGAAGGTTTAGCAGAGGATGTACTACAAGAGGCTTATGTAAAAATTTGGGATAATGCCCATCGTTTTATGCCAGCAAAAGGCAGAGCAATGACGTGGATGACTACCGTTGTGCGTAATAAAACCTTGGATAAGTTGCGTAGCCTAAAATCACGTCCTGTAGAAACAGAAGCCGTTTATGAAGGCATTGAATTTGCCAGTGAGGCATTGCAACCTGATCAATTTAGTAGTTTAAGTGAAGATACCAGTAAATTAATGCAATGTCTGGATAACCTAAAGCCAGAACAAAAAGAATGTATTTTAATGTCCTACTATTACGGGCATACACATGAAGAAATGTCACATAAATTAGAACGTCCCTTGGGGACTGTAAAAGCTTGGATACGTCGAGGCTTGGAGAGGTTGAGATTATGTCTGAAGTAAAAAAATTACAACGCTATCAGAATCCAGAACTATTTGAGCGCTTAGCAATGGAGTATGCCATTGGTTTACTGCATGGCTGGGCAAGAAAACGCTTTGAAAGCTTGATGGAAAAGCACTTATACCTACGTGCAACCACGGAAGTTTATGAACATCAATTTGCAAAACTAGCAGAACTACTGCCTG
>JALVRY010000439.1 GCA_027024625.1 Thiotrichaceae bacterium | reverse complement strand
CCATTAGACCACCATTTGTTAACGAATGAAACGAAAGGATTTGATAAATGATCATTTTGAATAAGATAAATCAAGGAGATTTAGATTAATAACACCACTAAGCTCTTCATATGGGATGAATATTTCAGTAGGTCCAAAGACATAAGCCGCTATATCATAGCTGTTGTAATAAAATAAAAGCCCCTTTTTCAATAAGGCAAAGTTATCGCTTAGTGCAAAATGGTTATTTGGGAAATCAAATCCTGCCTTTTCTAAATTTTCGTTTGCTGATAGACCATGAAATTTACGAAAATATCCCTCTGCAATTGATGTGAGTTGATTTTTTTTCTTCGAGAGGAGAATGTCTTGCAATGTTAATTCTTTCATTGATTTGATATTAAAGCAGAACCATGTCACTCTGGAAAAGCCATGAGCACCGCCAGTATAAGCATTTTCTTCATCTTTTAGGGTCAATATGGTGCTATTTAAAAAACCCACATTAATATTCTTATTTAACTCCCAGTCTCCTGTTGTAACTTCATTACTCTGGTTGAATTCTCTAAAGTCATTGAAAAACTTTTCTGAAAAAGCTGTTACTCCGTGGGCAGTAGAGTCATCGTAAGCAGTGTAAACGATATGATCTTTTTGGATAATCTCATTCAACTGGGATGCAGAAAAATTTCCGATTGATGTATTGAATACAGGGTAGGTAATTTCAATACTTGCACATGTTCCTTTTTCATTCTTTGAATTACAGCTACTATTATTTTTATAAAAATGTTTGATGGTGTAAGGCTTTATAGATGATGGTGTATTGTGATTCTCTCCAGAGGCAGTCATCAGTAGTAGAGAGATAATAATACCGCAAACAAATACTATTATTTTAATCATATTATGCTTCCTGCAACGTACTGACGACTCAGATTTGGAGTCTAGTTCAAAATTAGCAAGTGGAAAGTATCTTAGGTAAAATTTAATGATTCTTTACATGTTCAAATAGTAACCTTATGCCTGTTAATATTTACCTATTAATCGATAAGTTATGCTATTTTGCGGAGGAGTACGCTGAGAATGCTTGATTCGGGTATATAAAATTTGAATTTACTTAGATTTTTCTCCAGTACTGTCCAGCATATCCGCAGGGTATTTTTTCGAATGGTATAATTATTAATAACTAATTTAGAGCTTCTCTCAGGAATAGAGTATGCAAATCCAGTGGTACCCTGGTCATATGTATAAGGCCAGTAAAGAGTTAAAGAAAATATTGCCAAATGTCGATTTACTTATCGAGATTCTTGATGCTCGTATTCCCTTTAGTAGTGAAAATCCAATGTTGGCAGATATTCGTGGAGATAAGCCTTGCATCAAAGTATTGAATAAAAGTGATCTTGCTGATCCAGAAACAACAAAATACTGGCAAAGTTTTTTAGAAAAAGACAAGGGTGTCAAAACACTGGCTGTTACAAACCAAAAAACACATGCCCACCACTTTTCAAAAGCACAAGCCTTACCTGATCTTTGCAGAAAAATGATCCCAATAGGAAAAAATCGAGATAGGGCGATACATGCTTTAATCATGGGTATTCCTAATGTTGGGAAGTCAACTATCATTAACACATTGGCCGGCCGTACCATTGCAAAAACAGGTAATGAACCTGCGGTAACAAAACACCAGCAACGAATTGACCTTGGTAATGGCATTGTTCTATTAGATACCCCGGGTATGCTTTGGCCAAATATTGAAAATCAGAATAGCGGCTATCGTTTAGCATCGACAGGAGCAATAAAAGATACAGCACTGGAATATGAAGATGTTGCGTCTTATCTTGCTGAGTACTTATTAAAAAAATATCCTGAAAGGCTTACCGAGCGTTATCAATTAGACGAGATTCCGCGTGATGAATATGAATTCTTTAACATTATAGGCAAAAAAAGAGGTTGTATTAGAGCTGGCAATCATTTGGATTTGTATCGTATATCAAAGATATTTGTTACAGAGTTTCGTGATGGCACATTAGGTGAGATTACACTCGAAACACCAGAAATGATGAAAAAAGAAATTGTAGAAGTTAATAAAATACGAGAAATCAAAGCAGCAAAAAAAGAAGCTCGAAGGGCAAGAAGAAAATCAAAGAAAAAGTGAGCAGCTTATGGTTGTATTGGAACACTGCTGTCTACAGTAGGAGGTTTGGGTTGATTTATGAGTAAATTAAGGAGGGTAAAGATGAATAAATATATTCTTACATCTTTGTTGTTGAGTTTTTCAAGTTTTATTTCGATGGGTTTATCTGCAGCTAGCGAATCATTTTGTGATAACTACGCTAAGTTGGCAGTAGCCCAGTATAAAGCATCACAGGATGCAAATTGCAACTTTTCTGGGGTGCGTTGGAATGATGATATTGAGGAACAAAAACAATGGTGTCTTACGGTGACAGAAGAACTTGCCAGTGAAGAAACCTTGCTAAGAGCCGAAGCTTTAATTCAATGCAAAAGTAAGACTGCAAAAATTAAATCAAGGTTAGATTTGTTATCCAGTAGACCATGCGATTAAGCGAATACTCGCTTCTGTATGAGGTAAACACTCAGAAAATAGAGTGAAAGAACCTAAATTTATGCTCGCTGATCAACAAAGTTGAATTTGGACTATAAATATATTTATAGTCAAACACAGACTTAACCCACTACCTGTTTTCTAGGTAGGGATTATTTAATCTATTTTACTTACCACGGAAGGTAATTCGACCTTTGCTTAAATCGTAAGGTGTTAGTTGCACAGTCACGCGGTCGCCAGTCAAAATGCGAATATAATGTTTACGCATGCGTCCTGAGATGTGTGCAGTAACGACGTGTCCGTTGTCTAACTCAACGCGGAAGGTGGTGTTTGGTAAGGTTTCTTTTACCGTACCTTCCATTTCGATATGATCTTCTTTAGCCATAAGCCAGCTATCTACTCCGTATATAAATATTCCGCTCATTATGGTTGCAAATTTCCAGATGACAAGTCTTTTTTGATAAAACTCGTAAGTTTATGATGCTTTCGTCTTGGATTTTATAATAATTACGGGTTTTCAGCGGAACTCCTATGCATTAGGATAGGCTATTTTCAGATTAATGGGATAACTACATGGCAATTGCAGGCGTTTTTCCAGGGCAGGGGTCGCAGTCTGTCGGTATGATGAAGGGCTTGGCTGAATCATTTTCTGTGGTTCAAGACACATTTCAAGAAGCTTCTGATATTTTGGGTAAAGATCTTTGGCAAATGGCAAATGAAGGGCCAGAAGCCGACTTAAATAATACAGAAAATACTCAACCAGCAATGCTTGCAGCAGGTATCGCAACATGGCGTATTTGGCAAGAGCAGGGCGGTTGTATGCCTGTTGGTATGGCAGGGCATAGTTTGGGTGAATATTCTGCATTGGTTGCCAGTGGAAAGCTGGTATTTGCCGATGCTATTGCTTTAGTTGCTGAACGTGCACGTTTAATGCAGGCGGCTGTGCCTGCGGGTGAAGGTGCAATGGCGGCTATTTTGGGCTTGGATGATGCAGATGTTGTCGCCGTATGTAAAAAAGCAGCAGATGAAAATACTGTAGTCGAGGCAGTTAACTTCAATTCAGTTGGACAAGTTGTAATTGCAGGTAGTGCATCAGGCATTGATAAAGCAATCGATATTGCCAATGAAGCAGGAGCAAAACGTGCGATAAAATTGGCAGTCAGTGTGCCATCGCATTGTGCCTTAATGAAACCGGCAGCAGATCAATTGGCGACAAAACTAGCGGACACGGCTTTAGCATCGTCAGACATTCCTGTATTACATAATGTTGATGTGCAAAATCATGAAACAGCTGATGATATTCGTACCGCACTAAGCCAACAGCTTTATCAAGCCGTACGTTGGGTAGATACGGTTAATGCACTGAAGAATGATTATGGTGCGGATAAGCTCGTTGAGTTTGGTCCAGGTAAAGTATTATTTGGCTTAAATCGCCGTATTGACCGAAAAATGACGGCAGTGTGTATAACAGATCAAGCAAGTTTAGATAAAGCTCTCGCTTTTTGTGAAGGATAAGAATAAATGAATATGACAAATATGGATGGAAAAATTGCATTAGTAACAGGTGCAAGTCGTGGTATTGGCAAAGCTATAGCGGAGTCTTTGGGCAAAGCAGGTGCAACGGTAATTGGAACAGCAACTTCAGAAAAAGGGGCAGAGGCTATTTCTGCTTATATGGCTGAGGCAGGTATCGCAGGTAAAGGCATGATGCTAAATGTTACAGAGCCAGATTCAATTGATGCTGTGATTAAAAGTATTACAGCAGATTACAAAAAAGTCGATGTGCTGGTAAATAATGCTGGTATTACACGAGATACTTTATTAATGCGAATGAAAGAGGCTGATTGGGATGCCATTATCAACACGAATCTCACCTCGATTTTCCGTTTAAGCAAAGCTGTTTTACGTGGCATGATGAAAGCACGGGCAGGACGAATCATCTCTATTTCTTCAGTGGTTGGTTCGTCTGGCAATGCGGGGCAAACCAACTATGCAGCAGCGAAAGCAGGTATTGTTGGCTTCTCCAAATCGATGGCAAGAGAAGTGGGAGCACGCGGTATTACCGTTAATGTTGTTGCACCAGGTTTTATTGATACAGATATGACAAAAGAATTGTCTGATGATCAGAAATCAGCTTTGTTAGATAGCATCCCACTTAACCGCCTAGGTGATCCAAGTGAAATTGCCGGTGCAGTGCTATTTTTGGCATCTGATCTTGGTTCTTATGTAACAGGTGAGACGATACACGTGAATGGTGGCATGTATATGAGTTAAGGAAACTCTGTCATTTGTTGTAGAGCAGAGCATTGTCAACTTAATCTGATTAGCTGTAATAGTTTGCTGGATTGCTTGACAACTTTTCAATACAATACGCGTGTTATATATATTTACAGATAATAGACAAAGGGAAACAAACATGAGTGACGTAGAAGCAAAAATTACAGCGATTGTTGCAGAACAGCTAGGCGTTGATGAATCAGAAGTTAAAAATGACTCTTCATTCATTGATGATTTAGGTGCAGATTCTTTAGATACCGTTGAATTAGTAATGGCTCTTGAAGAAGCATTTGAAACAGAAATTCCAGACGAAGAAGCTGAAAAAATCACTACAGTTCAAGCTGCAATTGATTACGTTAACGCGAACAGCTAAAAGTAGAAATATAACTACGTCTGAAGAAGTCTCCTATTTCTAGGACTTCTTTGTATTTGAACCTAAATTCAGCAAGGCTGATTTTAGGTTTCAACACGATTTTTCATCAAAAAGACACCTTGAATAACTCAAGGAATTTCTATTAGTTCGTGTTCAGTTTTCTCGACTCAGAATTAACTAGAATTTTTTCTAAATGAATATGCTTACCCCTAGTTTGTAAACTAAGCTGTAAGATAGTTTTATTTAGACTTCTTTTTGATCCAAATTTTAAAGAGGGTGAGACATTGTCTAAAAGACGTGTGGTTGTAACAGGACTTGGAATTGTTTCTCCAGTAGGTTCTAAACTAGAAAAAGCTTGGGACAATATTAAGGAAGGAAATAGTGGTATCAATATGATCAGCCCTGATCTCTTTGATACTAGTGATTTCTCCGTAAAAATTGCAGGTAATGTCGATGATTTCGACATTGATAGCTATATCAAAAAGAAAGACCAACGTAAAATGGATCCTTTTATTCATTACGGTATTGGTGCAGGTGCTGATGCAATTCAAGACTCTGGTTTTGAAGTCACCGAAGAAAATGCACCAATGATCGGTGTTCAAGTTGGTTCTGGTATCGGTGGTTTAGGCACAATTGAGAAGAATAATGCATTGTACCTAGAAAAAGGGCCACGCAAGATTTCACCTTTCTTTGTACCTAGTAGTATTATCAATATGGTATCGGGTAATATCTCGATTATACATGGTCTACAAGGGCCTAATATTTCGCCTGTTTCTGCTTGTGCAACAGCAACTCATAGTATAGGTGATGCGGCTCGTATGATTTCATACGGTGATGCCGATATCATGGTCGCAGGTGGTGCTGAAATGGGCTCTACCCCATTGGGAATCGGTGGTTTTGCAGCAGCTCGTGCTTTATCGACTCGTAATGATGATCCTACGGCAGCAAGTCGCCCTTGGGATAAAGATCGTGATGGTTTTGTACTAGGTGATGGTGCAGGTATTCTTGTCTTAGAAGAGTATGAGCATGCAAAAGCTCGTGGTGCAAATATTTACTGTGAATTAGTTGGCTATGGAATGGGAAGCGATGCTTACCACATGACAAGTCCATCGAAAGACGGTGCTGGTGCGGCACGTTGTATGCAAAATGCAATGAATGATGCAGGTATCAACCCTGAAGATGTTGATTATATCAATGCTCATGGTACATCGACTCCAGCAGGTGACGTAGCAGAAACGGTTGCCATTAAACGTGCAATGGGTAATGCAGCATCAACCGTTGCGATCAGCTCAACGAAATCCATGACAGGTCATTTACTCGGTGCTGCGGGTGGTATAGAAGCAATTTTTGCCGTGTTAGCCATACGTGATCAAGTATTGCCACCAACAATTAATCTTGATAATCAAGACCCTGCTTGTGATTTGGATTATGTCCCAAATACAGCTCGTGAAACGAAGGTCGATGTTGTAATGACCAACTCATTCGGCTTCGGTGGAACAAACGGAACACTGATCTTCAAGAAGATATAGAAGAGTAAGTTTTAACACGGAGAATACAGAGAAGAGATGCACGGAGGGCATAGAGTTTTTTTAGAAAGAATAAGCTCTTTTGTCTTTTCTCTGTAGTCTCTTTGTACTAACTCCGTGCCCTCTGTGTTAAAGCCCTTAGTTCGCGACTATGCTAACTCACACCTTCTCAACTGAGCTAGACCTCCTAGCCCTTCATCAATCCAACCCTAGGCGTTACCCCTTTCTACTGGAAAGTGTTACGCAATCGAAATTATCCCGTTACAGTATTCTCTTCGCTTTTCCACAAGACAAGCTCATCGTACACCATGATTCGACTGAGAATTTTTTGGATATATTTGATGCGGTATTCTCGCATGATAAAAAAGAACAAGAAGATTCTGATCTACCCTTTACAGGTGGTTGGTTTGTTTACCTTAGCTATGAAATCGCTCAACATGTAGAGCCTACTTTAGACTTGCCCAAGGAAAAGCATGATTTGCCGATTGCTCATGCTGTGCGTATCCCCACGGCAGTTATTATTGATCACCAAGCTCAAAGTACAACACTTGTTTGTGAAAATGAATTTAAAGACAACTTTAATAAGTTAAAGCAAGATATTGATAAATTAGGAACTAATACTTCAGTATCATCCAAAAAAATTAATAATATTAAACTGAGTCAGCTCACTGAAGACCCAAGCAAGAAATATCTAGATGATATAAAAATCATTCGAGAATACATCAAAGCAGGTGATGTATTTCAAGTGAACTACTCACGGAATTGGACAGGAATAACACAGCAAGAACAAGCACCCGCTGAACTTTACCAAGTGCTACGCCAGCGTAATCCTGCTCCCTTTGCGGCACTATGTGATTTTGGAGATTGGGCGATAATTAGCTCCTCACCAGAGCGCTTAGTTTCAGTCAAAAATAATATTGTTGAAACTCGTCCGATCGCAGGTACACGCCCGCGTAGCAAATCAGCAAAGGCAGATAAAGCATTGCTAGATGAACTTATTGCTCACCCAAAGGAACGAGCTGAACATATTATGCTTATTGACTTAGAAAGAAATGACTTAGGGCGGATTTCTCAAGCAGGAAGTGTGGAAGTGGATGAGTTAATGGGCTTGGAGACATACCAGCATGTTCACCATATTGTTTCCAATATTAAAGGCAAATTACAAAAAGGCATAACGCCTAGCCAAGTGATTCGAGCAGTGTTCCCAGGTGGCACAATTACAGGTTGTCCTAAAGTGCGCTGTATGGAAATTATAGCCGAGCTAGAACAAACGGGTAGGGGAGCTTACACAGGCTCTGTAGGCTACATTAATCATAATGGCAATATGGATTTTAATATTTTAATCCGTACCATGACCCAAGTTGGTCAAGAGTTGAGTTTTAGAACAGGCGCAGGGATTGTGTTTGATTCTATTGCCGAGAATGAGCTAAAAGAAACACGCCACAAAGCTAAAGGGATTTTGAAAGTCTTTAAGCACTGTAGAGCTGTTAGTTAATCCTTTTATATCAAACAGATAGATTAATATTTCCTTGAGGAAAATTAAGTATCTAAGGCGTTCAGCAAAGATAGACATATTGCTAAGTATCTTCCTGAGCCACTCAATTCCATAGCAAAAAATACCTTTAGTGGGGCATTGATGAGACTTGATCTTTACGAATTTTGCAGCGTCAACCTTTATAGCAGCAACAAAAATCCAGTGTCAGTACAACAAAATTAAAACTAATGTGCGTTATGTTGCAGAAATAATAGCAGAGTTATGAGCGGTTTCTTATGAGGAAATTGGCGAGCTCATGATGGCAAATTTTTACCGTCTATTCCGCCTGTAAATCATCAGCCGAAACATACACATTGGCTCCAGATGTGATTTTCACGAGAGCATAGCTTCCTGCATTTTGCTTTAGTTGTACTTTTGTTCCCGCTTGTAATTGCCCATCGGCAGATCTCGCTTGTGCGGGACTGCTTTTATAATAATCTGTTGTACGGCTAATAAGGTAATTTTCTTGTAAGCTGGTGCGCTGTTTTGCTGTAGCAGAGGTGGCTTGAGTATTCGCTGTGACTTGATTACAGCTTGCGACTAGGGGGCTAATTGCTAATACTAAAAATAAAGCTAGGGTTTTCATTTTACTCTCCGTTTATTGAATGCTATCCAGTTCTGTAGACTCAGAATGAGCCGATAGGTTCTTGCAATTGGGGATAGAATTTACAAGATCTGATGTCTATCAGCATTCTGATTGTAGTATTTTGTTAGATTAGACATCTTTCCTAAATAGAGTCATACCTGAGATTAACCAAAGCAGTAACCAATCG
>JALVRY010000438.1 GCA_027024625.1 Thiotrichaceae bacterium | reverse complement strand
AAATAAATTGGGGTTTTGGTATATATACATCCCCAATCAACAGCTTTGGTTTGGAATTCCCGCATGGTTTCCTGTCATTTTCTTAATATTATTGTTATTTATTTTTCGTCACTGGAATGAAAAATAAGCAAATATTAAATACGATGTATTATACCTCTACTTCTATCTTGCAATAAAATCACTTCATCAGATTCTTGTAGTCCTAATCACTCGTAACCCTATAGATTTAGTTAAGGCATCATTAAGAGTTAGTTATACCTGAACCCACTCAAGCACAGAAGATTAGGAAGCAAGAAAAGAATTTAACACAGAATACATAATTTCAGCTTACCCACTACTCCATAGCAAGGTCTCGGATTCAGGTTATATCTTTAACGGAAATACATGAGTTAGCTTTCTATGAGTACAAGTATACCCTCCAACCTAACTGCTTTAATTTCTGCTTTAAAAGCAGAAGTGTCTACATTGGCAAACACTCCTCAGTCGATCACCCCACTTTCAAAACACCCGCCCTTCTTCCAAAGCAATACCATTCTTCGTATTCAGCTTATTTCTCAAATCAATGCACTTATATCTCAGTTAAATGGTGAAGATATTTCAGTATCACTTGATGGTAAACCTAATGAGAAAATCCAGCTAAAAATACTTATTTTACATTTACGAATCGAGTTGATTCGTATTGAATCTAAAATGCATGAATAGCACAACCGCATCGAATTCCTCATTCCATTATCTTCAAGTTCATAACAAACGTATTACACCCTCGCTTTTCTCCATGCTAGAATGCCCCCTTTCCAAAACCAACACCGTCATTCACCATGAAGAACACACAAAAACTCCAACAAGCTCTTAACGATCGAATACTTATTCTCGATGGTGCGATGGGCACAATGATTCAGCGGCATCCATTGGAAGAGGAAGACTTTCGTGGTGAACGCTTTGCCGATTGGCATTTGGATGTTAAAGGCAATAACGACCTTTTATCACTCACTCAACCACATATTATTCAAGGTATCCACGAAGAATATCTCAATGCGGGCTGTGATATTTTAGAAACCAATACTTTCAGCTGTACCACCATTGCAATGGCAGATTACGATATGCAGGAGCTATCGTATGAGATGAATGTAGAGTCTGCCAAGCTTGCCCGTGCCGCTGCTGATAAGTTCAGCACAGATGATAAGCCACGCTTTGTGGCAGGTGTGCTAGGCCCCACCAACCGCACCGCCAGTATCTCACCCGATGTGAACGACCCAGGTTATCGTAACGTCACCTTCCAAGAGTTGGTTGATGCTTATGCAGAGTCCACCAAGGGACTTATTGAAGGTGGTGCAGATATTATTCTGATCGAGACGATTTTCGATACACTTAACGCAAAGGCGGCAATTTTCGCGGTTAAACAAGTGTTTGAGGAGATTGAGCAAGAATATCCGATTATGATTTCTGGCACGATTACCGATCAATCGGGCAGAACTTTATCAGGGCAAACCACCGAGGCATTTTACAACGCCCTACGTCATGCCGAGCCGATTTCTATCGGGCTTAACTGTGCATTGGGGCCTGATTTATTGCGTCAATATGTGCAAGACTTATCCAATGTGTGCGATACCCGTGTCTCTGCTCACCCTAATGCGGGCTTGCCAAATGAGTTTGGTGAGTACGATATGGATGGCGACGAGATGGCTGTGCATATCAAAGAATGGGCTGAAAGTGGCTTTTTGAACATTGTTGGCGGCTGTTGCGGTACTAGCCCTGATCATATCAAAGCCATTGCCAATGCCGCTGCGGGGATTGCTCCACGCAAAATACCTGATCTGCCTGTTGAGTGCCGTTTGTCGGGGCTAGAGCCTTTTAATATCGGCAAAGATAGTTTATTTGTAAACGTCGGTGAGCGAAATAACGTCACAGGTTCCGCACTATTTAAACGCCTGATCAAAGAAGAAAAATACGACGAAGCTATACAAGTTGCCCTGACTCAAGTGGAAAACGGTGCTCAAGTTATCGATATTAATATGGATGAAGGCTTGCTGGAATCCAAAGAATGTATGGTTCGCTTCCTCAATTTGATCGCGGGTGAACCCGACATTGCCAAAGTGCCCGTGATGATCGACTCGTCGAAATGGGACATCATCGAGGCAGGTTTGCAGTGCATTCAGGGAAAGGGCATTGTTAACTCAATCTCGCTGAAAGAAGGCGAAGAAAAGTTTATCGAACAAGCCAAGCTAGTACGTCGCTACGGTGCAGCTGCGATTGTTATGGCATTCGATGAGGTCGGACAAGCCGATACGCAAGCTCGCAAAATTGAGATTTGTAGCCGTGCCTACAAAGTGCTGACTGAACAAGTCGGCTTCCCGCCTGAAGACATCATTTTCGACCCCAATATCTTCGCTGTTGCAACGGGCATTGATGAGCATAACAACTACGCAGTAGACTTTATCGAAGCCACCCGTGAAATCAAAGCCACACTACCCCACGCAATGGTTTCTGGCGGTGTTTCCAACGTATCGTTCTCATTCCGAGGCAATAACCCCGTACGTGAAGCCATTCACGCGGTATTTTTATACCATGCAATTAAAGCAGGTATGGACATGGGCATTGTCAACGCTGGTCAGCTTGCCGTTTATGATGATATTCCCAAAAAACTACGCGATGCCGTTGAAGATGTCATCCTTAACCGCACAGACAAAGGCACAGAAATTCTGGTCGATATGGCGGGCGATTACCTTGGTGATGGCTCAGTCAAAGAAAACAAACAAGATTTAGAATGGCGAAAACTGCCCATTGAAAAACGTATCGAGCACTCCTTAGTCAAAGGTATTGATGCCTTTATTATTGAAGATACCGAAGAAGCCTACCAAAAATTAGGTCGCCCGATTTTTGTAATCGAAGGGCCGTTAATGGATGGCATGAATGTTGTCGGTGATTTATTCGGTGCAGGTAAAATGTTTTTGCCACAGGTGGTTAAGTCTGCCCGTGTTATGAAAAAATCAGT
>JALVRY010000437.1 GCA_027024625.1 Thiotrichaceae bacterium | reverse complement strand
TGATGTTAAGCCACTTCCTAAGTCTTTAGTGAATATTTATAAAGAACTGCAAGATGATTTAGGTATTGATAACTTTCATACAGGTTATTTACAAAGTTGGGCAGAGCAGGGCGTGTTGTTGCTTAACTCTGTGCTTACTGTAGATGCGGGGAATTCAGCGAGTCATCGAGGAATGGGTTGGGAGCAGTTTACGGATAAGATCATCGCAGCAATCAATGAGCAAACGGAGCATGTTGTATTTATTCTGTGGGGGAAGTATGCACAGGATAAGGGGGCGATGATTGATAGCTCAAAACATTTGATTATCAAGTCACCACACCCTTCTCCCTTATCTGCTCATCGTGGTTTCTTTGGAACTCGCCCTTTTTCTAAAACCAATGAGTATTTGCTTGCGAATGGAAAAGGGGCGATTGATTGGAGTATTACTTAGCAGTTATAAATACGTTTAGCTTCATCATAGTCTGCTTGTAACCGTGCTAGTTTTGTTTGTTCCACTTTGTAGCTCTTTTGTAATGCGGTAAGTTGTTTTGTTACAGCCTGTACTGCTTTATAAGCAGGAAGATATTGAGCAGTGTAGTGACTTCTTACCTTGTTATAAGTTGCGATATAGGCTTCGCGGGCGTTTTTGTAGATAAAATAACTTTTTATAATATCTTCTCGTCTAATCTCGCCTTTTCTGTATTTAGGTAATTCTTCTACAAACTTTGTTCTAGCGGCTTGGTAGATTCTTTGGTGTGGATAAAATTCCTTATTTATTAGATCTTTATATTGTCTTAGCGTAGTTTGATAGTTTCTTTGTTTTATCTCTTTTCCTGATCTGGTTGTTTGTATTTGTTGGCTTAATTCAGCTACCTTATTTTTTTCTGCTTGGTATTCGGTTTCTATTGATGAGTAAATTGCATGCTGCTCTGTTGAGCATTGTTCTTCTACTGGAGATGCTCGAAGCTTGGCTACAATAGGGGCTGTTTGTCGTAATGCTTTTACTGCATCGGCTTCTTGTGTGGCACCTTCTTTAACACCACAGGTGATACCTTTACAACGATAATCAGGCGATGAAAATTTATAGACTTTAGGGGCTTTGTATGCACTGCTGTAAGCCATAATTGTTGCAAATTTACCTCTGACACCGTGTCCTCTCGCATACTTTAAAAAAGGTGTACTTCCTTGTGCATAAGAGTGCCCTAAGCCCATATTATGACCAATTTCGTGAGCTGTTTTATAAGCTGCACAGTTGATTGCAACAAAAGAGATACCAACCCAATGGCTATTGAGTGCGGTGGGACGGTAACCTAAACCACAGGGTTCTCCCGAATGATATAGGCGATACATGACAACTAAATCAGCACCTACCTTATTTCGCAAAGCCTCAATATCTTGAGAGTTCTTAGCATTTTTCATCAAGGTATAGGGGTTTATTGTGTCATCTATATCATATTGTTGGATTTCCGCAGCACTAACTTGAATATTTAGATGACTGCTGGAGTAAATTGCATTGGTCGTTTCGATAATATGGTTGATTCGTGAACTTGCAGCACCGTTATAGTGCTCTGAAACAGCAGGGCTATATAGGAACAGCACATCGACTTGCGCTTTTTCTGCAGCGATGGTCAGACTAGGTACATAAAGAAGCAAAAATAGAAAGGATATTTTAAGTAAACCTTTGGTTAATAAATTCATATTATTTTCCTATATCTTGTTGAGAGATGCCTGTGCAGCAAGTTGAAACAACAATAGAAAAAACTTATGGCTATGTATTTTTGAAGAGAGATAATTGGTGTTTATTAATGGACTAAAAATTTAAAAAGCCGCTTATCTATTTGGATATTCCGATTATTTTTGTGAAATTATAAGTGGGATCTAGTGATTAGTTTTTTTAATAAATGATGAGGTGGTTGTGAAAGTGAGAGAAAAGGAAGAAATATTTCTTGACCATTAAATTAGAATATACTAATATACTTTCATAACTTGAGTTGAGACAAGTTTAACACTCCTCCATCCTCCTTTGGTGGTAATTGACGCGGCTTTTACGAGCCGCGTTTTTTTTGTCTGCAATTTACGTAAATAAGTGTTTATCCTGCTCTAGGAGAGCTGTTTGAGAATGGAATAAGCGACTGCAAATCCACCTGATTGCACCTATTTTTCGTTCAAATTCGTCAAAGGGAGTAACCATTCTCAGAGAGACTCATAGGACGGTTTATTCAGGTATTAATTAAATCATAAATAAGCCTGCAACTACGTTTCGATCTTCAGACAGCAGTACATTGAATGTACGGCAGGCTGCTGTTGTGTCCATAATTTCTACACCAATTTGGTTTTGAGCAAATAATTTAAGAATATCCCTTTCAGGAAATTGCTGTTTTTTCCCCGTGCCTAAAATAATGACATCAGGTTTTGGCGCAAGTAATAATTTACAATGATCAGCGCTTAGTTCAGAAAATTTCTTAGGTTCCCAGTCAGCAATCAATTCCTCAGCACTGATGACAACAGATGTATTGATTTGCTTGCCTTTTATTTCAACAAAGCCCTCTTCATAGCGGCTGATGTTGTTATGGTTTGACTGGGTGTCTTCACTAAATTTCATGGTTATTCCATTATGTGATAAGTATTATCTATTCTAAATAAATAATTACTTGATGATTATGTGCTTAAGCTTGTAATATTGGGGTTGAGATGAGCAAAACATAATAACAATTAATAAGGTTATCCTAAAGAGTTACTCATATCTGAATCTATGACTTCACTACGGCACAGTGAATAAGCTATTGATTCAGGTCATAAGCTTATCTGTGGTCATGTTTTACCTAAAATTATAATAACGATAAAGTTAATAACAGTATGGCTTTCAAAAATTCCCTTTATACACAAGGATTTACCCTGATTGAGGTGATTATCACCTTGATGATCGCATCGATTCTTGCCTCTATTGCAGCTCCCAGTTTTTCAACGCTGATTAAGAGTAATCGAATTACGTCATCGGTTAATGAGTTAACAGCAGC
>JALVRY010000436.1:2453-9068 GCA_027024625.1 Thiotrichaceae bacterium | reverse complement strand
CTATTGATGGCTGAAAAGCTAAATAGACTAATTTTTCTTATTTTCAAATAAGTTGATATACTTCGCTGTTTTATTGATGGCTGATATATTATGTCTCAAGCACTTGTTGGTGTCGTGATGGGGAGCAATAGTGACTGGTCGGTTATGCTGAATGCAGTTGAACAACTCGAAGCATTTGGTATCCCGCATGAATATCGTGTTGTCTCTGCACATCGTACTCCCGATTTATTATTTGAATATGCAGAAACGGCTCGTGAGCGTGGTCTTAAGTGTATTATTGCTGGAGCTGGTGGCGCGGCACATTTGCCGGGTATGCTAGCAGCTAAAACTACATTGCCTGTTTTGGGTGTTCCTGTGAATTCCCGCTATTTAAAAGGCGTCGATTCATTACACTCAATTGTTCAAATGCCCAAAGGGGTACCTGTTGCTACCTTTGCGATAGGTGAGGCGGGGGCGGCTAATGCAGCTCTCTTCGCCATTTCTATGTTGGCAAATGAAGATAATACAATTGCTGATAAGCTTGCTGCATTTCGTGAAACACAGCGTCAAGCTGCGATGAATATGGCCTTACCCCCTGAGTCTTAAAATGTCTGAAGTTCTATTACCTGGATCAACTGTAGGAATGCTTGGCGGCGGTCAATTAGGCCGAATGTTTGCCTTATCGGCTCGTATTTTAGGTTATAAGATTGTCGTGCTGGAACCTGATCCCCATAGCCCAGCTGGTCAAGTTGCCGATGTTCATATTAAAGCGGCTTATGATGATGAGCTTGCTTTAAAAGAATTTGGAACAAGCTGTGACGTAGTGACAACGGAATTTGAAAATATTCCTGCCCATGTGTTGAATTTATTGAGTGACTATTGCCCTGTGCGACCTAGAGCCTTTGCCGTCGAGAAAGCTCAAGATCGTATGGTTGAAAAAGCATTTATTAAAGAATGTGGTCTATTACCTGTGCCTTATGCTGAAATACACTCAGAAGCTGATTTTAAGCAGGCACTACAAGAAGTGCAGCTACCAGCTATTTTAAAAACATCGCGTTTAGGTTATGACGGCAAGGGGCAAGTGCTGGTACAGTCAAAAGATGATTTAGCTACAGCTTTTGCATCGGTAGATAAGGTTGCTTGTGTATTAGAGCAACGTATTGATCTACAGCTTGAGATTTCTGTTGTCTTAGCACGTAATGTATCGGGTGAAAGCCAATGTTTCCCTGTGGGTGAAAATATCCATCAAGAAGGTATTTTATATCAAAGCATTGTACCAGCTCGTGTGGATAAGGGGATTGCAGAAGCCGCACAAGTTGCCGCTCAGCGTATCGCAGATAAGCTTGATTATGTGGGTGTTATGGCGGTTGAATTCTTTGTGACTAAGCAAGGTGGCTTGCTTGTGAATGAAATGGCACCGAGAACACATAATAGTGGTCACTATACACAAGATGCCTGTGTTACCTCACAATTTGAGCAACAGGTTCGTATGGTGTGTAATCTACCGTTTGGTGACACACGTTTATTAAGCCCCGTGGTAATGACAAATTTACTTGGTGATGTGTGGGGAGATAGCCAGCCTAATTGGGATCTACTACTAAGTGATCCATCCAGTAAGCTACATCTATACGGTAAACAAGAAGCTCGTATTGGACGAAAAATGGGGCATTTTAATACGCTTTCTGATGATGTCATGGCAGCAAAGCAGATTGCCGATAAAATCATGCAAGGTTTAACACCATGTTAGATGTAGAACAAATTGCGTCCTACCGAAAAGACATTCAATTCAGCGAAACACTTTGTGGTCACTCACTGAAATTTACTAGCACTTGGGGAATATTTTCGCCACGAGAGATTGATGAAGGTACACACCTTTTACTGAAACATATAAAAGTAAAGCCAACAGATGATTGTTTTGACTTAGGTTGTGGTTATGGGCCTATTGGCCTCAGTCTTGCGAAAATGGCGAATCAGGGTGAAACCTTGATGGTAGACAAAGATTTTATGGCAGTAGAATACAGCAATAAGAATGCAGCCTTGAATCATATTAGCAATGCCAAAGCTCAGTTAAGTAATGCTTTTCAGCATATCGATTCAGAGAAAAAGTTTGATATTGTTGTTTCCAATGTACCCGCCAAAGTAGGCAAGGAAATGATGAGCCTAATGCTTTATGATGCCTATCAACACTTAAAGCCTGAAGGTAAAATTTACTTAGTGACGATTAATGGATTACGCCAGTATATGAAACGTAATCTAAAAGAAGTGTTTGGAAATTACAAAAAAGTAAAACAAGGTAGAACCTACACCGTGGCATTTGCACAGAAGTAGTTTTTTATAAACTCTTTTACATCTGGAATAAGCGTTGTGTTATTCGTAATGAAGATTTAAACCAAAGGTGTAGAAAACTTGCTTGGATATTGCCCTTAGAGTAAAAACATTCCCCTTCTTTATTCTTTCTCTGATGATAAGAGATTTGCATGGGTTTCAGTGATGTCTCAATTCTCGCGTGATGGAAGCTATGGCCACGAATATTTGTATCAAAAAGTGTTAATTCTTGTAAGCCAATGCCTTGAAAACGTTTTTCCATAATAGCCTGGCCAGACAGTAAGCCACACATGCTATATTTTTTGTTGTGCTGTGTTGTGACTGTTTCAAAGAGATATAACATGCCACCACATTCTGCGTAGATGGGTTTATTTAGTTTAGAATGTTCGATAATGGAACACTGCATTGCGGTATTAGCGGCAAGCTCCTTTGTATACAGTTCAGGGTAGCCGCCGGGTAACCAGAGTGCATCGCATTTGGGTAGGCTTGAATCATTTATCGGTGAAAAGAAAAGAGTTTGGAAGCCAAGCTGATGCAATGTCTTGATATTTTCGGGGTAGATAAAACTAAAGGCTGGGTCTTTGGCAATAGCAATTGTATATTTTGCTTTCTGCTTAATTGACAGGCTTGATTTAAGAAAGGGTTGTTTTGCCAAATCAGGGAAAATTTTCTCAGTTATTTGGTTTTTATCGATAATATCGGCTGCATAGTCGAGAAAATAGTCAATACGCTTAAGCTCATGAGGTTGATATAGCCCTAAATGGCGCTCAGGTAGTTGTAAGTGTTTATCTCTGGGTAATGCAGCTAAAAGGCTAATATTTTTTGGAAGCTTTTCTTGAATTAGCTCTTGATGATTCTGGCTTCCCACACGGTTTGCAATAATGCCCTTAAACACTAAATTAGTTTGCAACTGCGTCATGCCATAAGCGATAGCGGCGAAACTAGCTCCCATTGAACTTGCATCAATCAGCAATAATATAGGGATGTTGAATTGCTGAGCAAAGTCAGCATTACTGGGTTTATGATCAAATAAGCCCATCACACTTTCAATTAGAACCAAATCATAGTGTTTTCTCGCTTCGATTAGCTTATCTCGGCAATATTTTTCTCCCATTATCCAAAGGTCGAGATTATCAACATAGTGACCGCTGGCTTGTTCCAGTATTTTAGGGTCAAGAAAGTCGGGGCCTATTTTAAATAGTTTTACGTGATAGCCTTTTTGTCGATAGGATCTGGCGAGTGAAGCAGTGAATAATGTTTTCCCTTGATGAGATGCGGGGGCTGCAATCATCAAAATAGGGCAAAGTCTGTGAGTTTGTGTCATTGATGGCAATTTACGGGAGTTAACCTGATTCAACAAGTGCCTATGTGGGGGAATTTTCAAGCTTCATCATTTCTAAAATAACGGTTTCAATTGCAGGTAAATCAGGAATCATACAAGGGATATTGCCCACGCGAACATGGCTAGCAATGTAGGGGCAGCGTTTTTCATTCTTTTTATGGTCATCGCGTAGTGTTTCTTTGGTAACTTCTACTGTGTGGGGCGAACCCTTGGACTCAATAGCAATAAAATTAAGTTCGTTATTGTCGAGTAAGGTGCTTAGAATAATGCAGTGTTTATTGCTGTAACTATCCTGTTCTGAGAGACATAGTGCTTCTAAGGAAATTAGTGGAATCGTTTTTCCTTGCCAGTCCAGCCAGTTAACCAGTTGTTTTTTATCTTGTTCTTTAATATTAATCATTTCCACCATAACATTGTTTGGAATAATAAGGTTGCCAAGTTCTAGTGGAATAACCAAACTTTTTATCGGAGGGTAATTTGTTCTGATCATGAGATTTTTTCCCCTTTTAGCGTTGTTTGAATTGATTCAAGTAGGCTGCTTTCTTGATAGGGCTTACCAAGAAAATGACTAATACCTAGTTCTTCAGCTCGTTTACGATGCTTTTCTCCAGTACGTGATGAAATCATAATAACAGGGAGGTGTTGCCACTCTTTTGAGTTTCGTAAATTAGACAGTAGCTCAAAGCCATCCATTCTGGGCATTTCTATATCCAGTAACATGAGGTCGGGCTTGTAGTCATTAATTTTTTCAAGAGCATTCATACCATCTTTTGCGGTAACAGTATGATATGAATGGGCATTTAATAGCTTTTCTGTCACCTTACGAATAGTAATCGAATCATCAACAACCATGATGGTCTTTTTGAGATGAGAATCTAGCTCTATTGTTTGCTTAACAGGAGTAGGATTAGCAAGGTTTTTTCGGTGAACTAATTCAGATGTGTTGAGAATCAGGATAACTTTACCGTTGGTTTGAATGGTTGCTGCAGAATAAAGTCGTGATGCATGTAGCATATTATTTAATGGTTTAATAACCACTTCGCGATTACCGATAATCTTATCCAATTGATAAGCAATGAGTTGCTTATCGACATTTAAAAAGAGTACAGGAAATTTATCATTCTTCCCTGCTTCGTTTGTAGTGATTTGATTGAGTGCATGACTCAATACTTGTAAGTGATAATCCTGCTGATTATAGCGAATGCTGGGTTTGTCTTTTGCTAATAGTTTTTGTAATTGTGGGTAAGGAACACGTTGTAAGGCAACGACTCCAGACATTGGGATAGCATATTGCTCACCCGCTACTTCAATGAGTAATACATTATTTGTGGCAAGTGTAAGTGGTAAGCGAATTGTGAATTCAGTACCCTGTGAACCGGAGGTTACATGCAAACTGCCCCCCATGTTTTTAATTTCACTATAGGCGGCATCCATACCAACGCCTCGTCCTGATATTTGATCAAGTGATTCTGTTGTCGATAGGCCTGTGTGAAAGGTAAGACGGTAAATTTCATTATCAGAAAGCACATCCCCTTTTGAAATAATGCCAAGCTCTATGGCTTTTTGATAGACCGCTTCTTTATTTATACCGCCGCCGTCATCAGAAAGCTGCATAACAATTTCTGCTCCATCACGCTGCACAGTAAAGCGTATCTTCCCCTTTTCTTTTTTCCCGACTCTTCGGCGTTCTTGGGGTGTTTCAATACCATGAGAAATTGAGTTACGTAGCATATGCTCAAGTGGTGCGGTGATTTTCTGTAAAACAACACGGTCTAATTCACAATCTTCGCCTTGTATCTCAAACTCAATATCTTTATTCAAACTACTTGCTGTTTGACGTGCGATACGACGTAAGCGAGGAATAATAATGTTTACCTCTGTGAGACGAGTAGAGAGGAGTTCTTGTTGCATTTCTCGACTAATCTGTGATTGTTGCTTTAAAACTTGATTAATACGAACTTGTTCTGCGGATAGATTTTTTTCAATGCTACCCAGATCATTTAATCCTTCTTGGATAAAACGAGATAGCTGTTGAATTTCAGAATATTGATCCATTTCCAAGGGGTCAAATTTATCATCCGCCTGTGTGCCGTGCTCTAATTCATAGCTATGGCGAATTTGTTCTTCAGTTTCAAGTTCTAAGGTGCGTAACAGATGATGCAAGCGCATTGCGGTCATCATCAACTCATCAATATCTTCACCAAAGTTTTGCAAATGTTCTGTTAGTTGAGCTTGATTGATATTCAAATCGGTAGAAATTCCGACCATTTTATCGATCATTTTGGCGGGCAGACGAATTGTTTCTCGTGTTGATGATAGTTGCTCAGGAAGTGATGCTTCACTGCTTCCAATTTGGTCTTCAGGTAAATTAATCTCAGAAAGGTTTTCTTTTTGTTCTGATATTACTTGCTCTAATAAGCTCCTATAGCCCTCTTTCGGTTGTGTGAGGTTGAAACTGAAAGTTTTACGTTTTTTGTTTTCTGACTTAGTGGATGTTTTTGGTATGGTGTTATTATCATTAATCAATAATGCTTCTGACAAATTTTGTATTTTATCAATAGCGGCTTGAAGGCTATCCGTTGTGGTGTTATCCAAGGTTTTAATGCCATCACCAATATCGGTTAATAATGACTCTGCATCATGGGAGATATCAGCAAGCTCTTGAGCACCAATCATTCTTGCTCCACCCTTTAAGGTGTGCAATTGACGCTCTAGTTCTACAATATTTTCTTTGCTATCAGGCTCTTGATAAATTGCCAACATAGCATCATCAATGCTCTCCAATAGCTCAGGTAAATCACCCTGAAATAATGTTAAAATAGCTTTACTTGTATCCGTATCTCGTTCAGGTTGATCCTGATCGACTTCCTGATCGACTTCCTGATCGACTTCCTGATCGACTTCCTGATCGACTTCCTGATCGACTTCCTGATCGACTTCCTGATCGACTTCCTGATCGACTTCCTGAT
>JALVRY010000436.1:0-2443 GCA_027024625.1 Thiotrichaceae bacterium | reverse complement strand
CGACTTCCTGACTTACCTCTGCTTCTGATAGGTTTTCTTGTGCTGGGTTAAACTCTAGTAGAGGAATATTTTCAGTGAGATCGGATACGGATGAGCTTGCTGCATTATCATCAATATCTGTTTGGGCAACAGGCGAGCTTAACCATTGTTGTGCATGGTCGACTTGTTGCTGGAGTACGGTATCTAAGCCCTTTTCTGCAAAGAAATAGTCTTGCTTATTTTCCAAGGATTGAGCAGAGGTTTTGATAAAATTAATGAGTGCATCTGAAATAAGTACATGCCCACTAAGTACATGATTTAATAGGTCTTCATAAGCCCAAGCATATTCGCCTAAATTCATAACACCCATCATACGACCACTTCCTTTGAGTGTATGGTAGGAGCGTCTGATACTTTCTAAAGCTTCTTTATTGTCGTGATTCTCTTGCCAAACTTGCAGATTCTCTTGGATATTGTTTGTTTCTTCTTGATACTCTTCGGTAAAAATCTCTTTTGTTTCTGGGTCATCGAGTAAAGAAAAAGAAGCTGTTGTCTTTGTGTGTTGAGATTTATTTGCCTCAGATGAGTTGGTGTCTTCATTGTCCTTATTTAGCTCATCTGGACAGTTATCTAATATCGTGGAGATTACATGCTCTTGATCTTCTTGAGTATGGCGGATGGTGTTTTCTGAATTTCCTTTTTTTTTTGTATTAGGTGTTCTGTTATGCTGTCTAATTGCTGATTTTCAATTAGATGATCTAAGTTTGATAGGCTTTCTAATTTTTTGATGGAGTCGTATCCAGATTGCAAAATTGTAGTGTAGTCCTCATTTTGCTGGGCTGTTTTGATGCTGGTTTCTAGGATAGCAACGGCATCTGCTAAATGAATTTCTTCTTCACTAGAGGGTAAGCGTTTTTCTTGTTGAATATCATTTTGTAAATATAGTGTTATAGCATCAACTAAAGGAATAAAATCATTATAGGATAATACGAGTAGCGCCCCTTTTATATTGGAAAAATACTGTAATGATTTATCAATTTGGAAGAATGCAGCTTCACTTTCAAGGAAGAGGTTTAGGTAGTCTTGTGCCTGCTGAATATCTTCAATAATAGCATTTTGCGTTTTTTGTAGTGTTTCACTATCAATTTTTATATTGCCAGAAAAAATGTCATCAGTAATGTCATTACCTGTTTCAGCGTATTCGTCTAAAACTTTCTGTAGGTTTAGGAAACTTTTAGCAATATCTAAGCCTTCTTGTTCACCTAAATGTTCATTGTTATTGGCTTTATTGCTAATGTTTTCAGTAATATCATTGAGTATATTAGCAGCTTGGTTTAATCCAATAACTTGTAAGGTGCCGACGACTTTCTCAATACTTTCTGAAATAGGTAAAAGTTGTAATTTAGCTGCTTCATTTTCATCGACATTTTCAATATTTTTTATAATACGAGAGATATTTTCATTGGTTGAATCAGCTACAGATTTCCATAATTCTCTGCCTGGTGCACTGTAATATTCACGTAGTTCTTCGAGTGTTTCACCCTGTGGTAAATGCAGATCAAGTAAATAGGCCGATTTTACCTCATCTAAGGTCTTACTGCCTTTTTCAGCAAGGCCAACATAGTAAAGCAGATTTTTAATTAATTCATCAGGTAGAGCTTGGTTGTATTGTGTTTCTTGTAATTCACCGAATAAACGAATTTCACGCTCCATTCGTCCCATCAATAATTTTACGGTGATGCTACTGTCGAGTTTTTCTTTTTCGATGGCTTCAGCCAGTGCAATAACAATCCACCATAGCGAACGTAAGCGTATATTTTCATTTAAGCGAATGAGATTTGTGCTGACTCGCTGAATGGTTTGCATGCTTTGTTCGCTATCTTCTTTCTTATACCAAGCTAATAGTGATTTCTGGAAGTGATAACGTAGGCGAACACAAGCTTGTTGTAGTCGCTCACCATCCAAAGGGATATATTCACTGGTGCCAATATCATCATTATTAATAGCATCATGTTCAGGAAGAAATACAAGATGTTCTGATAATAATTCAGCTTCCCGTGCAGCTCGTAAGTCATTAAGTAAAGGGAGAATAATGACAGGTAAATCATCATAACCAGCTTCTAGGTGATTAAGGTATTCTGGTAAACGAATTAATGCATCAACAAGGGCTTGCTTAGCTTCTTCAACACGGTTGGTTTCTCCGTTTTGTAATGCATTGAGTAATAAGAATGTTTCTCGTGCGAGCATTGCTGCACCATCTGTGCCAACGATATCTAAGCTACCGTGAATCTTTTCATAGAGTGATGCACTTTCTTGTAAAGCTGTTTGAGATTCATTTTCAGAGTGCTTTGCGTTAGCATCTTGAATGTAATTATCAAATGCTTTTTTAGCTTGTTCAATGAGCTGCTCAATATCTTTAATTACCCACTTTAGGCGTGTTACTAAGCTGGCTTTATTAGAAATC
>JALVRY010000435.1 GCA_027024625.1 Thiotrichaceae bacterium | reverse complement strand
TCGACATACGACGATATGCTTTTTTTATTTCACCCGTACTCGCATTTTTTTCAACATTCAGTACTTCGTAATAACAGCGTTGTGACATGACTATTTATTCTTTAACTTAGTACCTAAATCCCTAACTTCACTACGGTACAGTGAAGTCATGGATTCAGATATAAGAGAGCAATCTCTCTATCCTAAAACGCAACAAGGCACGGAGTAAAAACCCCATGCCTTATCATCTACAGGAGCTATCTAAAAGCTCCAACAAATAAGAAGAGGTTTACTTCTTATCATCAACTTCTTCAAACTCGGCATCAACCACATCATCATCCGAGTCTGCTGTCTGCTCAGCACCACCTTCTGGGGTTGCAGCACCTGCTTGAGCTTGAGCTGCTTGCTGAGCCAAGTTGCCTGATGCTTCCATTAACGCTTGAGTTTTACTATCAATCGCTTCTTTGTCATCACCTTTAATGGCCTCTTGCAAGTCTTTGATCAGACCTTCAATCTTAGTCTTCTCAGCCGCATCAACCGCATCACCTAACTCTTTCAACGACTTTTCAGTGCCATGAATCATATTATCCGCTTGGTTACGCGCATCTACTAACTCACGAGCTTTCTTATCTTCATCTGCGTGAGCTTCTGCATCCTTAATCATTTTTTCAACATCTTCATCAGACAAACCTGAAGATGCTTTGATGACGATAGACTGCTCTTTACCTGTTGCCTTATCTTTAGCTGATACGTTCAAAATACCATTTGCATCAATATCCAAAGATACCTCAATCTGAGGCTGACCACGTGGTGCTGGTGGAATGTCTGTTAAGTCAAAACGACCTAGCGATTTGTTATCGCGAGCCATTTCACGCTCACCCTGTAATACGTGAACAGTAACCGCACTTTGACCATCTTCAGCAGTAGAAAATATTTGGCTAGCATTCGTTGGAATAGTTGTATTCTTATCGATAAGCTTAGTCATTACACCCCCCATTGTCTCAATACCTAAAGACAGTGGAGTAACATCCAATAACAACACATCTTTAACATCACCACCTAATACACCACCTTGGATTGCAGCACCAACAGCCACTGCTTCGTCAGGGTTAACATCTTTACGTGCTTCCTTACCGAAGAAGTCCTTAACGGCTTCTTGTACCTTAGGCATACGTGTTTGACCACCAACTAAGATGACATTGGATATATCGGAAGTTGATAAACCCGCATCCTTCAATGCCACTTTACAAGGCTCAATGGTACGAGTGATTAGGTCTTCAACCAAAGATTCTAACTTTGCACGTGTCACTTTTACATTTAAGTGCTTAGGACCTGATGCATCTGCCGTTACGTAAGGTAGATTAACGTCGGTTTGCTCCGCAGAAGATAATTCAATCTTCGCTTTCTCTGCCGCTTCTTTCAAACGCTGTAGTGCGAGTGGGTCATTGTGTAGATCAACACCATTATCTTTCTTAAATTCATCGGCAAGATAATCGATCAAACGCATATCGAAATCTTCACCACCAAGGAATGTATCACCGTTGGTTGCTAGTACTTCGTACTGCTTATCACCATCAATATCTGCAATTTCAATGATAGATACGTCAAATGTACCACCACCTAGGTCATAAACGGCAATCGTTTGGTCACCAGAGCTCTTATCCATGCCATAAGCCAATGACGCCGCTGTTGGCTCATTGATTATACGCTTAACTTCTAAACCTGCGATTTTACCCGCATCTTTAGTTGCTTGACGTTGAGAATCATTGAAGTATGCAGGAACCGTGATAACTGCCTCTGTGACTTCTTCACCTAAATAGGCTTCTGCATCTTTCTTTAACTTCATTAAGATGCGTGCAGAAACTTCAGGAGGCGCCATCTTTTTGCCAGCAGCTTCAACCCATGCATCACCATTATCCGCTTTGGTAATAGTGTAAGGCACTAGCTTAATATCTTTTTGCACAGCTTCTTCATCAAACGTACGACCAATCAAACGCTTGATTGCAAATAATGTATCTTTTGGGTTGGTTACCGCTTGACGTTTTGCAGGTGCTCCAACTAATACCTCGTCCCCCGTAAAGGCAACAATAGATGGCGTAGTGCGATCGCCCTCGGCATTTTCGATAACTTTTGGTGAGCCGCCTTCCATAACAGCAACACATGAGTTAGTCGTACCCAAGTCGATTCCAATAATTTTTCCCATGATTCTCTTCTCCAAATGATTTCTAGTTGAGGACTTTATCGTTGCCCTCTTCAATATGTTCTAAATAATGTGGTCTATACGGTGCTTTTCAAGCATCCTAATTAAGAATTTTTACAAACCATAACCATTGCAGGACGTATTAAACGACCATTCAAGGTATAACCTTTCTGCATTACCATCGAGATGGTATTGTCTTCTTGATCTTCACACGGTTGCATCGACATGGCTTGATGTAATTCAGGATTGAATTCTTCCCCCTTAGGATCAACCGCTTCAATATTGAATTTTTCTAAGACACTTTCAAATTGCTTCATGGTGAGTTCCATGCCTTGGCGAATACTGTCAAGATCGCCCTCAGCTTGTATACCCATTTCTAAGCTATCAATAACAGGCAACATTGCTTCAACCATTTTCTGAGATGCAAACTTATGGGCATCCGATACCTGTTTTTCCGAACGCTTACGCTGATTATCCAGCTCCGCCTGTAGCCGCATCACTTTCTCTAAGTTGTCCGCTGCTTTTTGTTCAGCCGCTTCAAGCTGAGCCTTAACATCATCTATTGACTCTTCAGATGTCTCTTCTGCCTCATCACTCTCAAGCTGCTCTTCACCTGCATCAATATCTTCTACTTTTTCTTCCTGATCTTTATGCTCATCAGACTGACTCATTGTTTTCTCCACTACACCGTGCAAAGCATAAGAATTAAGAATACTTTGCAAAAACAAGTTAATTAATAATGCACGGAAATCTAAGGTTTATAATTTACTTTTCAAGGATAATTTCATATTTATTTTGTATAAAAGCTTTTGCACAGGAGTATAGGGGTAGAA
>JALVRY010000434.1 GCA_027024625.1 Thiotrichaceae bacterium | reverse complement strand
TAACCCTAGTGTGGAGCTAAGATTTTTTTAAAATCCACTGTGAAACCAATATCTTGTACTCTCTTATCCGCATTGAAGTCACGGATTCAGGTTTACTTGCATGGTTTGTTTTTAGATTAAAATATCGCTTTTTGATAAGCTGTATTTGTTGTTTTTATAATATTTATGAGGTCTTTTGTAAAAAGATCTTATTTACATAGAGTATTTTGTTATTTATGAAAATTCGCCGTAAATTTCGAGCCTTGCTTGCTATAGCCATTTTATTTTTAGCAAGTCTAATATTGCTGTTTGTCTTTTTTGCAACACAAACAGCAATTGATCTGTGGGATCGCTTGCAGCAAGCTCCAGATTGGTTGTTTTATACCTATACGAGCTTAATTTCAGCTTTTACTTTAATTAGTTTGTGGTTCATTATCCGTTTGTTGTTGCCTAGCTCATTAAACAAAAAGAAAAGTAAGAAACTAACAGAGCAGTCTCTAGTTGAGGAGCTGGAAGAAGCGGAAGAATCCGGTGTGGATACGGATATGATCCGTGAAGAAATCCAAAAACTATCTGAGCGTAAAGCAACGGGGCAAGTTTATGTTAGCTTTTTTGGTGATGTAAGCACGGGAAAATCCTCAATAATCAAGACATTAATTCCTGATGTTAAAGTTGAAACACATGTGAGAGGCGGTTCAACACAAAAAATAGCAGAATACAAATGGGCAAGCAGCTCTGGGGATGAGCTAATCCTTACCGACCTTCCTGGGCGAAATGAAGCCGAAGGGTCTTTAGATACGATTGTGCATGATGAAGCCGTGCGTTCGCAGGTGGTTATTTATGTGACAGATTCCGATATTAGCCGCAATCAATACGAAGACATCCAATCTCTATTACAATATGGAAAGCCGTTAATCCTTGCTGTCAATAAAGTAGACCGCTATAGCAAAATAGAACAAGAAGAATTACGAGAACACCTACAGCAACAATTTGATAATGACAAGGTTCGCCTTGCCTTTATAAGCTCTGGTGGTGAAGAAGAAATTGTGCGGATTTACCCCGATGGAAGAGAAGAAAAGGTGCTACGAGCAAGAAACCCTGAGGTGTCTGAACTTGCAGAAGCACTGCAAACGGAAATCGATTCGCAATTTGAAACACTAAATCAGCTACGAGACGCTAGTGTTTTTGTGCTGGTTAAGCAGAAGTTAGACCAAGCTAAGCAAGAATACCGCAAAACTGAAGGGCGACGAATTGTAAAAAGCTCAACACGAAAAGCTATTTTTGGTGCAATGGCAGCGATTAGCCCCGGCTCGGATTTAGTTATCCAAGGAGTTATCGGCTCATTGATGGTGAAAGATATATGTAAACTATACGATGTACCCGTGCGTCAGTTAGACATTGATAAATTTTTAGATTTCAGCCAAGGGCAATTAAAGCACAGCGTGCCACTGGTGCTTGCGGTGGCAGGTAATGGCTTAAAAGCATTTCCCGGGGTTGGAACATTGGCGGGCGGGCTAGTCCATGCGGTGTCTTACGGGATTATTTTCAATGCCTTAGGCAATGCAGTATTACAAACATTAGAACAGCGGGGACGATTACAAGCAGCCCCAGCAGCGTTAACATTTAAGGAGTTACTGGGTGAAAATCTGGAATCAAATGCAAAGCTATTTGCCCGATTGGTTCTCGAAAGAGACACAAAATCAAGCGGAGAATAGTGCTGCAAAAGAGGCAGAAGAGCCACAGCTAACACACCTTGAATTAGCAAAAGACAGCTTAAAGCAGCTACTTGATGATAGCCGTGTGCCCGATACCATTCGCAATAGTCTTAAGCAAGACTATACGCAACTACAAACCATGTTGGATAAGTTAGAGCAAGGGCATATCCATATTGCCGTTTTTGGTCGGGTTAGCGTGGGTAAATCATCCTTACTCAATGCCTTGCTGGATAAAAAACGCTTTGGTGTCAGCTTGCTACATGGCAAAACAAAAAAAGTGGGGATGTCACAATGGGATGAATATGCCGATGGTAATATTTATCTGATCGACACACCGGGTATCAACGAAATCGATGGCGAAGAGCGAGAGCGTATGGCTCATGAGGTCGCTAATCGTGTGGATTTATTGCTATTTGTCGTCGATAGTGATTTAACCGATGTAGAGCTACAAGCCTTAAAAGTTGTGGCAAAAATGCAGCGACCGATTTTGCTAGTCGTCAATAAGTCGGATCAATATACCGAGCAAGAGATTTTAGAATTACGCACCATCTTGCGAGAGCGTACTAAAGACTTAATTGCACCTGAAAATATTGTCTTTGCAGCGGCTCAGCCTGTGAAGCAAACAGTGATTTATATTGATGAAGACGGCAATGAAAATGAAACCATTAGGCAACGCCCCGTTGATATTATCAATGTAAAATCTCGCCTTTGGGATATTCTCGAAGCCGAAGGGCAAACGCTTTCCGCCTTAAATGCAACCTTATTTGCAGGCAACCTCAGTGCTGAAGTTGGGCAGAGAATCCTTGCAACTCGCCAAGAAATTGGCAAAAAAACGATTCAGTATTATTGTTTAGGCAAGGGCATGGCGGTTGCTCTTAATCCCATTCCTGTTGTTGATCTTATCGCCGCAGCCGCTATTGATGCGACGATGGTCTCGCATTTGTCAAAAATATATGGTTTACCGATGTCCCGCAAGGAAGCGGGGGAATTAATTAAAACAATTGTTTCACAACTGTTGCTACTGATGGGGACGACATGGGCAACACACCTAATCTCATCGGCATTAAAATTAGGTTCAGGTGGCTTATCAACTGCATTAACAGCCGCGACACAAGGTGCAATCTCTTGGTACAGCACGCTAGTCGTCGGTAAAGTGGCAGAAGCATGGTTATCGAATGGAAAGTCATGGGGAGATGCAGGACCAAAATTGGTTGTGCAAGAAATATTGGATAATTTAGACCGCAACTCTGTACTAGCAGAAGCCAAAGAAGAAATAATGAACTACTTAAGAAAATGAAATAAAAATTAACCACAGATGCACAC
>JALVRY010000433.1 GCA_027024625.1 Thiotrichaceae bacterium | reverse complement strand
TGTCGTCAGACTTCGCTGTTTCCAAGCGATTGGCAAGATCATACGTATACGTGGTGACAACAGACGCCGTCACAGTAGCTGTATAGCGCATCCGGTTACCCAAAGTGTCGTATTCATAACCATAATTGGCCGTTAGGCTACCGCTGTAGCTGGCCGCTGTCAAGCGGTTAAGCGGGTCATATTGGTAGCTAACGGTGTGCGTATCCAGCGTGCTGCCGCTGCCAGATGCGCGTGGGCTTTCAGCGGGGCCAACCCCTGTGGGAATAGTGTTGGTGTCAGTAATGAGCAAGACGCGGTCTACACGCAGGCCGTCTTCACGCAGCCAGAGGTCAAGGGTATAGGTGCTGCTGGCGGTCAGGTCAACTGTCGCTTGGGTGTTACTGAGGGTGACGCTTGCCCATGACCATGTGTTGGGGGCAAAGCCCGTGAGCGCCTGGGCAGAACCCGTCACCCCATCCAGCCCCACATGGAGCGAATCGCCAGCCGCGTCGGACGCCATGCCCCGCACCCAGACGGTGTAAGTGGCGGGGGTAGAAATTTGCAGGGGGAAGGCTAGATGGGGGCTATCGGCCAGATCGGCAACGCTGTCCAGGTCACCGATGTCGGGCAAGCCGCGCAGGTAGCTGTCGCCGCCATAGCCGGACTGGGTGGTTTGTGATTGCCAGGCGTGGCTGCTGCCAGCGGTGGCAGTGCCATTTTCCGCTTCCATCACCACCTGCCCACTGCTTTCTAGGAATTTGGCGTTGAGGTCGGCGATTTCAGAAGAGCGCAAGGTTTCGGTGACAATTTCAGCCCGCCCATTGCCGTCAAGCTGGTATTGGTACTGCCCCAGCAAGATATTGCCGGGGGCTGTGTGCGTAATTTGGGTTAACCGATTGGCATCATCATAAAGAGCGGTGGATTGCACGCCGTTGGGCAGGGTCATCGTAATCATCCGGCCAATGCTGTCGTATTGGTAGCTAGTAATGCCGCCATCCCAGGCGGTGACGGTGAGCAAACGATTGTCCCCATCAAAGGTGCTGGTGACCACTTCGCCATCAGGGTAGCTGATATGGGTGCGGTTGCCGACGAGATCGTAGGTTTGGCTGATGGTGGTTCCGAGGGCATCGGTAATCACCAGCGGCCGATTGAGATTGTCATAGGTATAAGAAGTCGTTCCTGCACTGTCTGTCATGGCAAGAACATTGCCGAGGGCATCATAACTGGTGGCAACCGTTGTGCCATCAGCCAAATATTGCACAGAAGTGACCCGATTGAGGCCATCATACCCATATTGGGTCACAGCCCCGTTGGCATCGGTAATGACCACCTGATTCCCCAGCGCGTTGTATTCATAAAAAGAGCTATGGTTGAGAGCATCTGTCTCCTGAATGAGACGATTCAGTCCATCATAGAGCCGCGTAGAGGTTGTGATCCCCTCCGCATTGACGATGTGCAGCAGATGACCCAAGACATCATACTCATATTGGGTCAAGATGTTGCTTTCGGCCGTTTGCGCCCCGCCCGTGTCGTTGGCAATCATCCCTATTTGGCGGTTGAGGCTGTCATAAAGAGTGGTGGTGCGAACACCGTTGGCATCAATCACCCCCACACGATTACCCAAAGCGTCATAAATCGTTTGGGTTGTGTTATTTTCGCCATCAATGTTTGTGATTAAACGGCCGAGATCATCATAGATCCGCTGCGTTGTGTTGCCCAGATTGTTGGTCGTCGTCACAATTTGTCCAGCGGCGTTGTAGGTGTTGGTAATCACCACCCCCGCAGGGCTGGTTGTCGATTGCAGGCGGGAGAGGCTGTCATAGGTAAACTGCGTCAGCCGCCCTGCATTTTCCTGACTTGCCCGATTACCCAGCAGGTCATAGGTTGTGATCGTTTGTATGGGGGTTCCGTTTGCCAAATAGCGCGTCGTGGTCACCACCCGCCCCAGGTCATCATAGCCGTAATCTGTCATTTGCCCCAAGGGATTTTGGGAAGCGATGCGCTGCCCTTGGCTGTTATACAAGGTCAGGGAACAAAGGTTTGTGTCTGGCTGCGCGGGTGGGAAGCTGCAGTCGGCTTCGCTGAGAATAGGCGTGCCGTCCCAGTTGGCGACCGTTAGATAAGGACGATCTGAAGCATCGTAAACGGTTAAGCTTGTTTGCCCCAGGGCATTGGTGGTTGTGATATGCCGTCCTTGGGCATCAAAGCCAGAAAGGGAGCAGATGTTTTCGCTCAACGTGTTGTTGGGGGCGAGGACACAATCTGCGGGGGAGGTGAGGGTAGCGGGATTCCAGTTTTCCACCGTCGCCCAGCCCCGATTGAGGGCATCATAAAAAGTGCGTGACATGTTGCCGACAGTGTCGGTGACGATGGTTCTGTTGCCTACGGCGTCGTAGGCATACAGGGCACAAATGTCCGTTTCGCGGTCAAGCGGTAAAGCGAAGCAGCCAGGCAAATCTGCCGCCTGGGTGATTGTTCCGCTCCAGTTGAGGATGCTGCCCACGCCCTGATTCAACTCATTGTAAAAATGACGGGTCATATTGCCCATGGTGTCGGTGACGATGATCGTGTTGCCCACAGCATCATACTGAGAGAGTTGCTCAATATCGCGGTCTGGCTCGTTGGGGTTAAAAATGCCATCGTCCCAGTTGCGTACCGTGCGTATCACCCGACCCAGGGCGTCATATTCGGTGACGCTCATAATGCCGAGGCTGTTGGTGCTGCTGACCACGCGCCCCGCCGAATCGTATCCGGTTAGGCTGCAAATGTTGTACTCTGGGTCAGGATTGGTGAAGTCGGTGCAGAGGGACAAAATAGGGGTGACGCCGTCGTAGTTGGTGACGGAGGTGACGACACGGCCGTTTTCATCCCGCAGTGTGATATTGACCTGCCCCACCGTATTGGTGACCACGGTTTGGTAGCCGCTTTGGTCATACTCATATTCAGTGACAATGTTATATTTGTCGAGATAATTTTGCGGCTGTCCAGCAAGATAATTGCTGGTGGTGCGGATGAGATGGTCGCCGTCATCGTAGACGTTGACGGT
>JALVRY010000432.1 GCA_027024625.1 Thiotrichaceae bacterium | reverse complement strand
AAAAGGAATTTGCGACTAACGTTAGTATTAATCCTGATTTTTTAAATTAGGGCAACTCTATTAATTCTGGATTGAGTACCATAAAAAAACAATTCCCTCTTATTATCGACATGACCAAACGCGATCTTAAAGAACGCTATATTGGCACGTCTTTAGGAAAGCTCTGGCTCATCTTACAACCCTTATTTTTGCTATTAATTTATACGCTCGTATTCAGCAAAATTCTCAATGTGCGTTTTGGACATTCTGAAAATGTGTCCACCTTTGCCTTCTACCTCATGGCGGCTTTAATTGCCTTTAACGGTTTTTCAGAATCCTTAACACGCTCCGTCAGCACATTGAGTAACAATCGAAACTTACTGCTTAACACGCCGTTAAAAGCATGGGTTTTACCCCTTATTCCCGTATTTAGCAGCGTTATTATCGAACTGATCTCTGTTGTATTACTGCTGATTTTCTTCGCTGTTGTTGAATCAAAAATATCATCAATTTTATGGCTCTACCCTGCCCTCTTGCTGATACGCTTACTACTATCACTCGCAGGTAGCTATCTCCTTGCCATATTCTCTGTTTTCTTTAAAGACATAGGGCAAGCCTTACCGATGCTACTTACCGTTTTGCTCTTTATTTCACCTATTTTATACCCGATGGATGTTATCCCAGAAGCCTATCAGCCACTATTCTTCTGGAATCTAATGAGCCATTTGGTTGAAGCCTATCGAGCTGTATTATTAGAAGGACAAATCCACTGGCAACTTATCTTCTGGCTATTTATTATTTCATTGAGCCTTTTTGCCGCCTCATTTACGCTATTCCAAAAGCTAATTAATCAGGCAAGGTTAGTGCTATGAAAACAGCAACAAAACTAGCCATCAAAATAGATAATCTGAGCCTATGCTATCGGCAATACAAGCAAGCTAAAGATGCCCTGCTGGAACTCATCTTAAAGAAAAAACGTCATACCGATTTCTATGCACTAAAAGATATTAATCTAAGACTACAACAAGGTGAATCGCTCGGTATTATCGGCAATAATGGAGCAGGTAAAAGCAGCTTATTAAAACTACTGGCGGGCAACCTGCAGCCTACATCAGGGCAACTAACAATAACAGGTTCACATTCTGCTATCCTCGAATTAGGCAGCGGCTTTCATCCCGACTTCACAGGCTGGGAAAATGCCCGTACAGGTTTAATGTTACTTGGTATCAGTCCAAAAGAACTCGATCACTATTTACAGCAAGTATTAGATTTCTCTGAGCTAGGAGACTTTATCCATCAACCCATAAAAACCTATTCCTCAGGCATGACGGTTCGACTTGCCTTCTCCATTGCTATTGTCATTCAGCCCGAATTGCTGATTGTTGATGAGGCTCTATCCGTTGGAGATCAGCACTTCCAAAAAAAATCACTGAATAAAATGCAAGATATACTCAGCAATCACGCCTCGCTTGTTTTTTGCTCCCATAACCTATACCAAATTAAAGAAATGTGCAGTCAAGCGATTTGGTTAGAGCAAGGTAAAATTAGAATGCAAGGCAATGTTGATCAGGTTGTTGATGCCTACCAAGACGAATTACGTGGCAAACCCCAGAAAAATAACAATACAACCACAATAACAGCAAGCCAGCAGGCTTATATCAAAAATATTGAGTTGGTAGGTGGGCAACAAAATAAACAGGGGCTTATTTTCAAAACCAATGATTATTTCTCAGTTAAAACTGAAATAGAACCACAAAACACTAATATAAATGACATCCACCTCGGCTTAGTTATCCGCCGTAATGATGATATACAATGCTATGGTATCAGCACCTTGCATGATGAAATCCCACTGCAAAAACTCAACACAGGAAGCTGCCGCATCCATTTTATTATCGACAAACTTCCCCTGCTTTCTGGTAACTACTGCCTAGAAGCATGGCTAATCGATTCCAGTGGCATTCATATTTACGATTCCCGTGAACGCTGTTGCCACTTCTCCGTAAGACAAGACTCACAAAAACAAGGAATCGGCATAACTCAGCTAGAGCATCATTGGTCAAATTAAAGTCTTACAAACACCTTCTACGGTTTAGGTTGTGCTTCAAATATCCATCAAAACAATATTGCTGGAATACCATCTATAGTCTATAAGTACGGGTGACCCCTTAGATTTAGCAAAGGTAAGACAATGATAAAAAGAATAGCAAAAGACCTAAGCTTGTTAGCAGTTTGCTTGACAGTAGCCTCATGTCAAACAACCACCGTTAATGCTACAAATACTTCAGCAAATATTAGCTATAAGAGTGTTTTCCAGCAGTTTCAGAAACAGCAGCCTAATTATGCTGATTACATGTTATTAACGGCTGATAATTATAAAAAACATGCAGAAAAGGGAATATTCCATATTGCAGACTTAAATAATGATGGCATTAAAGATGTTGTTTTGAGTATTGGAAATCCTAAAAAGAAAAAATGCTGTAGTAACGATGAACGAGTTTTGATATTTAAGGGTACAAAAAATGGTTCATTCCATTTAGTTTTAAACAATGCAAATATACTAGACACGCGTGGCTTATCGTCAAAAGTAACAAATGGAACTTTGGTCATTGCCAATGCATATCAAGGTGCTGCTTTTGGAAATGCGCCTGATTCTTTTTATGATATAAAACTAAAAATACAAGCTAATCGTGTTATCGCTCTTTATGTTTCAGGTAGTAGCACATGGGAGCTAGAAAGCGGTCTACCAACTGGAACAGATTATGAATACGACTTTGTAAAAAAGACTTACAAAGAAGAATGGGCTGTCGATGATGGCAATGCCAACTATAGCGTACATAAAGCTAGCGGAACATTTCAGCTCAAAAATCCCAACGGTATAAGTTTTGGAAACAATGATAGATACAAAGCTAGCTTAGGTGCTCCTAGCTTTATCAACAGAGGGATTATTAAGAATCGCTAATATTTTGAGACCTTTGCATAAGAAGTCTCAGTCTACTTATTTATAAGAGCATCCAAGACAGGTTTTGTATCAGGTCTTACACCTCGCCATAAAT
>JALVRY010000431.1 GCA_027024625.1 Thiotrichaceae bacterium | reverse complement strand
CCAATATTCCATGCATTTGGGCTATTAGCAACGACTCTCATGCCATTAAGCGAAGGCATACCCATCGTTTGCCATCCTGACCCTACAGATGTAGTTAGAATTGCCAAAGGCATAGCTACGTATGAAGCAACGCTACTCTTTGGGACATCAACATTTCTGCGCATGTATATCCGCAACCACCGAGTGCATCCACTCATGCTAGAATCTTTACGTTTAGTGATTGCAGGTGCTGAACGCCTACGCCCTGAAATTAGAGAAGGCTTTAAGCTTAAATTTAATAAAAATATTTATGAAGGCTACGGTGCAACAGAAACCTCCCCCGTTGCCAGTGTCAATATTCCTGATCAACTGGATAAAACCTATTGGAAAGTGCAAACAGGTAATAAACCTAACTCGGTTGGCCTCCCTCTACCCGGCACAAGTTTCCGCATTGTTGAGCCTGATACCTTGCAAGAACTCGCCACAGGTGAGGATGGACTGATTCTTATTGGCGGCCCTCAAGTCATGAAAGGCTACCTCAATGCAGCAGACAAAACAGCCGACGCTATCACAGATATTGATAATAAGCGCTGGTATAAAACTGGCGATAAAGGCCATTTAGATGAACAAGGCTTTTTGACCATCGTTGACCGCTACTCCCGCTTTGCAAAACTCGGCGGTGAAATGATCAGCCTAACCGCAGTAGAAGATGCCATTCGCACAGCCTTAGAAAGACCTGATTTAGAATTAATTGCGGTTAACACCACTGATGATAAAAAAGGTGAAAAAATTGTGTTACTAAGCACAGAAGATTTGGTACTAAAAGAGCTGCGAGCTGCACTGATAGCCAAAGAAATAAATCCACTCATGCACCCTACTCAAATTATGATTGTGGATGAACTGCCTAAATTGGGAAGTGGTAAAACAGATTTTTCCGCAGCGAAACGACTCATTAGCAATGAGTGATCAGGAAAAAGAGAATGTGGTAAATCAAGAAAATTTGTTCTAGGCAATAAAAAAGGTCGCATTTAGCGACCTTTTTATCAAAACTCTAACGTAGAATTTTGATTTATGACATTGCACGTACAGCTTTATTTAAGCGGCTCTTGTGACGAGCTGCTTTATTTTTATGGATCATGCCTTTACTTGCAGTCGCATCTAATGCGGATACGGCCTTAGCATAAGCAGCTTGTGCTGATTCTTTATCACCCGCTTCAATCGCTTTAGTGACATTTTTCACGCATGTGCGCATGCCTGACATTTGGTGTTTGTTACGCTGGCGGTCATTTTCTGCCTGACGTACACGCTTTTTAGCTGATTTTATGTTTGGCAAAATTCTCTCCAAATATTCTGCAATGGCATGAGATTTTAGCGAAACTCACTGCCTGAAAAAATAAAGCGGGAATTATGCCGATAAGCAAGCGATGGGTCAACCTTAAAACAGATAATAGCAGAAATATTTTACACTCCTAATCCTCTCGACGCTTGAAACGGTGTATTTGTCTACGCTGTTTCTTATCAGGCCTGCGTTCATGCTTAACAGATTTAGCTTCTAAACGGCGCAACTCTGCCAGTGCTTCTCGTTCCGCTTTGCTTTCTTCCGTTTCAACGTAAAGCAATTGAGCTTCTTTGGCTGGACGACGTTTATCATTTAAGCCCGCCACATTAACAACAAAGGGAGTATTACCGCGTGTGATTTCTAGTAAATCACCAATATGCACAACACGAGACGGCTTTATGCGTTTGCCATTTAGGTGCACTTTCCCACCTTTTATTGCGGTTACTGCGATGGCTCTGGTCTTAAAAAAGCGAGCCGCCCATAACCATTTATCAATACGAAGTGCTTCAAGTTCTTCTAATCCAGAGGCCATTCAACCACATGCTCCTGTAAATCATCCACTTGTTTTTCATCAATATATCTTCCTTTTATTGATTTTCCAACAGCGTGAATTGTATTTTTATCACCTGAAACAAGATGATGCCATTCTGCTAATTTTCGTCCTTCTTTTAAGGTACGATAACTGCAACTCGGCGGCATCCATTGTATTTGATCCAAGTTCTCTGGCGTTAGCTGCAAGCAGTCTGGCACTAGTGTTCGTCGATTCTGATAATCTGTGCATTCACATGTTTGGCTGTTGAGTAAGGAGCAAGCTACATTGGTATAATAAACTGTGCCATCGTCCTCATCTTCTAGTTTATGCAAACAACATTTTGCACAATGGTCGCAAATTTGTTCCCATTCTTCACGAGTCATTTCTGTCAGTAATTTACTTTCCCACCAAGCTTGTACTTCTGACATTATTTTATCTCTGGCTTTTCTTTAGGGAGCACGGCCTCTAAACGAGAAAACTCATCCGCAGCAACATAGTAAAAGACCTCTCGTCCGTTATCATCTTCTAATACGACAACACCTTTTTTAGGATAAAACCAATAAGTTAACCCCTCTTCTAACTGTTCTTTGCTATCAGGCTCCCCAAAATATTTTTGAATGGTTGTCGCATCATAATTAACTGATGGCATATAGACTAAACGCCAAACTCTCATATCATTGGCTTTTTTTACACTTTCTTCAGTAATTTCATATTTCCAATTACCGCTGGGAGTCCCCTTACGTTTATTAGGGCTGGCTAAGTTAATAAATTGCTTTAACTCCAATTGATCAGCATCCAACTCCGCGACTAGAGTTGCATCAAAAATACCTAAGCGTGTCTTTCCAAAGAAGGCTTCTAGTGATAGTTCTCCTTCTCGTGATTCAAATACGCTTAACTCTGCAATTTTATGCAGACTCAGCATCATTTCTTCTAAGGTTAAGCGTCCAATATCTAAACCTAGCACCTTGGTTGCCCCTGTCTCACTTAGCTCGATTTTCCAAGGCAAATCGTTTTTTGTTATGTCTTTTCCACTGTTAGAGTACATCCAACCAGCAAGCAGTAAGCCCAGAAATAGTAAAATAACTGTTAGAAGTAGCAACCGTTTCATCAAAAATCCGCGTATATCATTAAAAGTAACGTATAATAGCTCTTTTTTATTCTTGAAACGAATAGTGTATTCCCCAAAAGCCATT
>JALVRY010000430.1:4345-9172 GCA_027024625.1 Thiotrichaceae bacterium | reverse complement strand
ATTAATTGTTGCGACTACTTTATTTAAATAGTAGGGTCATCGCGTATTTTTACTCCACACTAATATTATGAATGAAATTCCTGTTATTACAATTGACGGGCCTGCTGGCTCAGGCAAAGGCACTATTGCCAAATTAGTTGCCAAAAAACTAGGTTGGCATATTTTAGATAGCGGTGCTTTATATCGCCTAACGGCTTTTGCTGCACTGAAAAAAGGTGTTTCCTTTGAAGATGAAAGCACTTTAGCAATACTCGCCCGCAACTTAGATGTTATTTTTGATGATGGTGAAATTTTACTAGAAAACCAAAAGGTTACCACGGATATACGCAGTGAAGAATGTGGCAATGCAGCATCTAAAGTTGCCGCTTGTGGTGTGGTGCGTGATGCTTTATTACAACGCCAACATGATTTTCGGCAAGCCCCTGGGTTGATTGCCGATGGGCGTGATATGGGAACGGTAGTTTTTACAGATGCTCCTATTAAAATTTACCTAACAGCTAGTGCAGAAGAAAGAGCGAAAAGACGGCTTAATCAGTTGAAAGAAAACGGAATTAATGCTAGCCTTCCCCGCTTAATTCAAGAAATTGAAGAGCGTGATGATCGTGATATGAATCGCGAGGAAGCACCCCTTAAACCTGCTGATGATGCCATTGTTATTGATAGTAGCAAAATGAATATCGAGCAGGTTGTTAAAAAAGTTATGGAAGCAATTGATAAATAAGTCTTAAATCATCCAGTCTTCCTACAACATAGTTTTGAATAAGCTCTAACAAGGATTGTTGGGGCTTTTTGTTTTTTTACCCATTAGAAAAGGACTTTCTAATGATGAATATTTTTATATAGGTTTATACCATGAGTGAAAGTTTTGCTGAATTGTTCGAAGAGAGTTTATCTTATACCCAAATGCAACCGGGTGCTCTTCTAAACGCCACTGTTATTGATGTGTCGCCAAACTACGTTATCGTTAGTGCGGGTCTGAAATCAGAAGGCGTTATCCCATCTGAACAATTCAAGAATGCAAGAGGCGAAATCACTGTTCAACCTGGTGATGTTGTTGAAGTTGCATTAGATACAGTAGAAGACGGTTTTGGTGAAACACGTCTATCTCGCGAGAAAGCACGTCGTACAAGGGCTTGGGAAGTTCTTCATGAAGCATACGAAAATGAGGACATCATCACAGGTATTCTTACTGGCAAGGTTAAAGGTGGCTTCACTGTTGAACTTGGCGATATTCGTGCATTCTTACCTGGCTCTTTGGTTGATGTTCGCCCTATTCGTGACACATCACATCTTGAAGGCAAAGAATTAGAACTTAAGTTGATCAAATTAGATCAGCGCCGTAACAATGTTGTTGTTTCACGCCGTGCAGTTGTTGAAGAAGAATACAGTGCAGAACGTGATGCATTGCTTGAAAATCTTGAAGAAGGTCAAACAATCAAAGGTATCGTCAAAAACCTTACAGATTACGGTGCATTCATTGATTTAGGTGGTATCGATGGTCTATTGCATATCACTGATATGGCTTGGAAGCGTGTTAAGCATCCTTCAGAAGTTGTACAAGTTGGTGACGAGATTGATGTTAAAGTTCTTAAGTTTGACAAAGAAAAGAGTCGCGTATCTCTAGGTCTCAAGCAATTGGGTGAAGATCCATGGCAAGATCTAGCACGTCGTTATCCTGAAGATACACGCCTATTCGGTAAAGTTACAAACTTAACCGATTATGGTTGCTTCGTAGAGATCGAAGATGGCGTTGAAGGTCTTGTCCATGTATCTGAAATGGACTGGACAAATAAAAACGTTAACCCAGCAAAAGTGGTTACTGTTGGTGATCAAGTTGAAGTCATGATCCTTGAAATTGATGCGGATCGTCGTCGTATTTCTCTTGGTATGAAGCAGTGTTCTGCTAACCCATGGGATGATTTCGCAGCTAACTTCAATAAGGGCGATAAAGTTAGTGGTAAGATTAAATCAATCACTGACTTTGGTATCTTTATTGGTCTTGACGGTGGTATTGATGGTCTTGTTCACTTATCTGACATTTCTTGGAACGATTCTGGCGAGGATGCCGTTCGTAACTACAAGAAAGGCGATGAAGTTGAAGCCGTTGTTCTTGCTGTTGATGCAGAGCGTGAGCGTATTTCTTTGGGTGTTAAGCAATTAGCACAAGATCCACTTTCAAGCTTTGTTGCAGCTAATCCTAAGGGTAGTATTGTCACCGGCACAGTGACAGAAGTCACTCCTAAGATGGTTAAAGTAAAGCTAGAAGAGGAAGTTGAAGGTACAATTCGTGTCTCTGATATTTCTCGTGACCGTGTTGAAGATGCAAGCACAATGTTCAAAGAAGGCGATACAGTTGAAGCTAAATTTATGGCTGTTGATCGAAAATCGCATTCAATCAACTTATCTATCAAGGCAAAAGATAGTGAAGAAGAGAAACGTGTAATGAAAGAGTACAGCACAGAGTCCTCTGGCGGTACCTCTCTAGGTGATATTTTCAAGGAACAGATGGGAGATTAGTATTTTGCAATATCAATTGTTAATTAATTGATATTTACAAAATATTCACTATTTCTTAAGGAAATATGGTTAGAAATAGCCTATCCTAGTGGGGCTGGTCAGTACACTGATCAGCCCTTTTTTATTTACTGGTTATTGATTATCTAAATTTGTGAATCTCATGAGTTTAATCAGTGTTTTCAAATAAAAGAAATGGAATGATGTTTCTTTTTTAATTATTAATGATTTTTTTGGAGTTGCAAGGATGACCAAATCTGAGATTGTTGAAGTTCTGGCAAGAAAGCAGAGCCACTTAAGTAACCATGATATTGAATCTTCAGTTAAAATGCTGCTCGATTTAATGAGTGATACCTTATCAAATGGTCAACGTATAGAAGTTCGAGGCTTTGGTAGTTTTTCTTTACATTTTCGTAAAGCAAGACGTGGTCGTAATCCAAAAACAGGAGAACAAGTAGCTCTTGATTCAAAGTATGTTCCACATTTTAAACCTGGAAAAGAATTAAGAGATCGTGCTAATCAGTCACGTGAAACCGTTTTAATTTCTGACTGATGTATAAAATAATGACATAGCGTTATGAGGGGGTAATATTACCTCCTTTTTTATACCCTGAATCCGTGGCTTCAATGCGGATAAGAGAGTGCATAATATTGGTTTCACAGTGAATTTTAAAAATCTTAGCTTCACCTTTAGGTTTAGTGAGCACTACCGTACTCAATTATACTTTAGTGTAAGCGAGTATTTTTAAAATGCTGTGAAATCAATAGCTTGTGCTATCCAGCATAGTGAAGCCACGGATTTAGGTATAACCTGAGATGGATTTGCAGACATGACAGAATTGCTCTTTTTACTGCTTCCTTTAGCATTTTATTCTGGATGGCAAGCGGCAAGAAAACGCTATAAAGCTAAAAATAAAAACAAAGTAGGAAAATCAGAAACACATTTTGTTAAGGGAATTAACTACTTACTAAATGAACAGCCTGATAAAGCCCTAGAATTCTTTCTTAATCACTCTGCTATTGATGAGTACACTGCAGAAACTTTCTTGCTATTGGGCAACTCTTTCCGAAATAGAGGTGAGGTTGATCGCGCATTAAAAGTTCATCAAAACTTAATTGCACGTCCCAAACTAAGTAAGCACCAAAAAGAAGCGGCTATGATGGCACTGGGTAAGGACTTTTTTGCTGCGGGCTTACTAGATAAAGCCGAAAGTGTTTTCAAAGAATTATTGGATAATAATCCTAAAAATGGCACAGAAGCCTGCCAAACATTACGTGAAATTTACGAGCAATTAAAAGATTGGCACAAGGCAATTGATGTCACTAAATGTGTTAGTTCAGAAAACATGAATCAAACTCGCATTACTGCTCATTATTATTGTGAATTAGCAAGCCAAGAACTTGAAAATGGCAATTTATACCTTGTTGATGATCATTTGAAACAAGCAAAGAAATCCCATAAAGATTCACCTCGCATAGAAATTATCTTAGGTGATATTGCTACTCATGAAGAAAAATACTCTAAAGCAATCAAGCATTATGAGGCAGCTATAAAAGCAGATTCTCGTTTATTAGGCATGGTCTTTGATAAATTAATCAATGTATCAGAAAAATCTTCCGGCATTGAGCAAGTCTATAATTTTCTTATTCATTATTTTAAGAAATCTAAGGATATTGATGTTTTAGAGTATTTACTCGATCTTGTTCATAGCCACAATCCTAAGCAAGATACTGAGTTACACAAAATAATTGAGGCTGAGTTGCAGACCAATAAGCTTAGCTTACAGTCCATACTGAAAAGCATAAAACTGCTTTTAAAACTAGCACCAAAGTCAGAACAAAATAAAGAGCTTATATTGCTGGAAAAAGCACTAGAAAATCACATTGCAGGTCAACTAGATTTCCAGTGTCAACACTGCGGCTACAAAATGAATGAGTATCTATGGCGATGCCCCGTATGCCACTACTGGGACACAATTGCAAAGATTTGAATATTCCATTAAAAATGCCACTGATATACAGATTAAAGCTCCTTACTCTTGAGTTACAGAGTTATTCACTGATGTTACGCGGTTAATAAAAATTAACCACAGATGCACACAGATAAACACAAATTAAAAGCTTGTCTTTATTAGCACGATGCGAAGTGATGAAATGGTCTCCTCCCCCTATATCGGCATCAAAGTGCCATAATTGAAAAGTAATACTTCAATTCAAAAAGAAAGGAAACCATCATGAATATTAGCGTAATTGGCTTAGACTTAGCAAAAAGAATTTTTCACATCATTGGATTAAACCAGCAAGGTAGGAAAA
>JALVRY010000430.1:2055-4335 GCA_027024625.1 Thiotrichaceae bacterium | reverse complement strand
GTGTAGTGAGTTCACACGATCCGATAAATTAGTGCATTTTTTGGGAATAGCGATAAGTTGGGCGACCTTTTCTTTGGTTCGTTTCTTTTGGTCGAACAAAAGAAATGAACTCGTAGCCTAACCCCTTTTATTAATAAAATTGCTAAAAGTTCAAGGCTACGAAACTGCGTTGATAATTGTAGTGCGTAACATCAGTTATTCATAAAAATTTACTGCCTAAAATGACTTGCCTTTATATATAACTCTTCATCAGCCATTCTCTGATCATAATCAACGGCAATAGATGTAGGAAAACCATATTGTTCATTGTAGCGCACTTCAATACTATCTGCTTTTCTATCAATAGCATCCTGAATCGTCTCAAATAGATTATCAATCGTTTGTCGGTTGCCCTTTAACGAACTAGGTAAAGGCTTATTATTATCTTTAAATTTAGCATCTGTAACAATGCCATTTTTTACTTGGATAAGAACAGCCTTTGTATACTCTCTTAAACAAAAACAACTACGTTGAAACTCGTAGGAATAGTCACGAATATTAACATTCTTCCACATGCTCAAATGTTTATTTAATGTATCTTGCACAGGTGAAATCGGTTTAGGGGGTGTTATTTTTATGGGTTTAGCAGCTGATTGACAGCCAAACAAAAGTAAGGCAAATAGACTAACTAAAATTTGTTGATACATTGTACTTTTCTCTATTACTTACAGGTATGATTACGACAGCTTAGTTGTGGTGGCATCAACATCATACAGTTTGAAACTCGATTATTTCTTATATTCCATTCCCTTGATAATTGATTGTATTGAGCAACTTTGCTTTTCAACAAAGCAACATTGGTATTCTGATCTGAGTAGATTTTATAAGACATAAAACCACCACAAGGCTTATCACCAAAGCCTATAAAATGACATTGATTATCTGTCGAGCAATTTGCCGTACCAATAATTTCCTCCGTTTGTTTATCTAAACGAGCCATTTTACTTGCTATATCATTTTGTGGTGGTGGCTCTATGGCACAAGAGTAAAGAAAAATCGATACAAGTCCTATCAAAAAAGAAAGTTTCATAATGGCTATCCAAAGGTAAAGTGAATAAATATACTAAACAGCTTAGGGTCTCAATAGTTGAAAGGGTTCATTTTTTAGAATGACGGCATCTTAAGTCGTTTGACGAATAACTTTCGATATATTCCAAAGGTTAGGTAAATATTCAACGGCTGCTTTTAATGACTTATCTTTGGGGTGTGCTAGGTGGATCCTATAAAGATAGTGATAAAAATCTGAAAAATTTGCAGCCAGTTTCTTCCTTTTCATTTCTGATAACATTCTTTTTACATTTCCAGCTCCCCAATTGTATGAGGTAATGGCAAATAACCAAGAATCTGTTTCAGAGTATTTAGCAACTTTAGCAAAATAGAAGTAATAGCGACGTAAATGAATTAGAGCAACTTCAGTACTTAATTTAGGATTTGATCGAATGGTATTGCTGTGAGCTTTTTTAATATTACTTGGTGTACTTGGAAGTGCTTGGATCTCTTCTACAATAGGACGAACTAATTGCCAGTAGCCATAATCCTCATCAGGTTTGCCACTTTTTGAATGCCAAAGTGATTCTAAATAAGGTATAAGAAAGACAATTTCTGGAATATCTGCACGTTTATCAAAATTTTTGACAACAGGATAGGAGCGACGAAAAGCATCAGCATAGATATTTCTATTCTTATGATTTTTCCAAAATATTTTATTTTTCACTTGCTTTGATACAGAGTAAAAATCTTTTCTTCCTAGGCCTGATAAAGATTTCTTAAGGAAATAATTGAACAAAATAGAATTACGTTCAGCAAAGTTATTTAATGACGGTTTCTTTAAATCGTCATGAATAACAAGCGACCAATTAGGTGCATCAGCCATTACTGCAGAGCTAATTATAGAGATGTAAAGTGCTAAACAAAATAGTAATAAATGTTGTGGCCGCATTTTCTTCCTATTGCTGTGATGCTTGTTGAATGGCTCTAACAATACCTGCAATTGATGATTGTGGAATATATTGGTCAATTTCACCATCTTCTTTCAGTATTTCTGATAGTTTTGCATCAGCAATAATAGGTACACGTTCTTTCTTTGCTATATCCGTCATTTGTCGAGCTGTGCTTCCCTGCCCAATGGCAAGCATTAAGGGAAGAGGCATTTCTTCATTATATTGTATTGCAATAACATATCGATGACCTGCAATAAGAAGTCTAGATTCCTTTATTTTTTCTCCAATATCTTGGTTTAAC
>JALVRY010000430.1:0-2045 GCA_027024625.1 Thiotrichaceae bacterium | reverse complement strand
CGGTTTTTATATTCTCGCTTAATTTCATCTTTAGTCATCATTTGTTCCTTTAAGAATTGGCTCTTTTGGAAGATAAAATCAAGAATCGCAATAATAATAAGAAAAACCAGAATGGCAAGAACAAGATACTTAATCAGAGTTTCCATTGTCTCCTTCATACAAAGTACATCACACTGATTGATATCAATGATAAATGCTCCAATTGCCATTTTGATAATGACAAACAAAATTAAAGAGGCAATTATGATTTTGAATAATGAGAAAAGAACTTTGATGACCGATTTTATTGAAAATATTCTTTTAAAGCCTTGTACGGGATCAATTTTTTGATATTTTGGCAAAATAGGTTCAAAGGAAAAGGGAATCCCAAACTGAATTACATTACCTAAAATGGACGCAATAAGAATAAAAAATGAAAACGGCGGGACTAAGGATGTCAGTATTTTATTTAATGCGTAGTCCCCCCAAGCGCCTAGAGCTTGATGGAATTCCATGTTGTAGAGTTCAGATGGAACAATAATGACATTTTTTAGCTCCTCAACCATTGAATCCCATTGAAACCAAAAATAAAGGACTGCAAAAAGTAAGATTAAGCTGGATGGAACTTCCTTACTGCGTGCGACTTGCCCCTTCTTACGTGATTGTTTTAATTTATAGGGTGTCGCCTGTTCGGTTTTGCTATCTTTATCACTCATATTATTACCTGATCAGCAAATCCAGTACTTTGAAAGTTTCTCCAAAACCGAGAAAACTTTCTCGCATATATTTAGCGACAAATGCAATATATAAAATCAGTAAGAATAATGCGAGCCCGCTCTTAATTGGCATTAAGAGAAGAAAGATATTTAACTCGGGAATATCTTTACCAATAATGGCTCCAGCAAGCTCTGTAATAAACATAATAATAATGACAGGAGCACCAATCAGAACCATCGTATACATAATGAGATCAAACTGTTGCAAAACAATACTCACAGAGTCCATGTTGAAATGAGGCATGAAAGTATCAACAGGCCAAACTTTATAACTCAACAAGATAACCTCAAACATCATGAGAAAACCTCCTGTTGAGAAAAGTAATACAACATAGATTCTAGAAATAAATTGCCCAAGTGGCGATGTCATATCACCAGTCCCTGGCGAAAATAGTTGTGCACTCATCACACCACGTTGTAAATCAATCCAAAATCCTGTTGAACTCGCGGCCCAAAAAGGGATACTGAAAAAATAGCCCATTAAAAAACCAAGAATAATTTCTTTAACTAATAAGCCGATAATAGAAATAGTATTGTAAGGAATATCTGAGATTTGAGTAATAATTAGGGGAGTAGCGACACTTGCTAATATAAAAATAACTGCATTTCTAGCAAGCCCTGGAATATTTGCATTACCTAAGAAAGGCATTGCCGAAAACACACCAAGTATACGTGCAATAGAGAGTAGCCATGCGAGCATCCAAACTTTTATATTGATGTCCATAATATTGCTACTTTACATTTAGTGACTAAATCAGCGGAAATTGAGTAAACATATTGAGTGTAAATTCATACAACTCTGGACCTAACCATTCCACCATAATGAAAATTGAAACCATGACAGCCACGAGCTTAAATGCATGGGGTAATGTCTGTTCTTGTATCGATGTTAAAGCCTGCAAAAGACTAATAATTAAGCCCGTTACCGTTGCTGCAACTAAGATAGGTAATGACAAGTATAATGTTAGCTGTAATGCTTTAGCAGCTAAGTGGACAATTTGAGCATCATTCATTTATTTCACCATTCTGTTACGTCACTGGTAACTCAAAATAAGTCCGTGAATCAAGCGTGACCAACCATCAACTAAGACAAATAATAATATTTTAAACGGCATTGAGATAAGTATGGGTGAAACCATGATCATCCCCATAGAAATCAGTATGTTGGAAACAATTAAATCAATAATGACAAAAGGAAGGTACAACATAAAACCAATTTCAAAGGCCTCTGTTAATTCACTAATAAGATAAGCGGGAGTAAGTACTAACAAATTTTGATCAGTAATATTC